>JAFZNI010000151.1 GCA_017551005.1 Prevotella sp. | reverse complement strand
GGTGGTGGCATGATGGGTGGCCGTTACGGCGGTGGTTCCATCGAGGATGCTGCTAATAACGCCAAGAAGATGTTCGACTGGGCCGGCATGACCGATCTGCAGAAGATGCGTCAGGCCAGTACGGAGACCGTCTTTGCTCTGCCTACTATCTATCAGCAGTATCAGCAGGCCAATAGCCCTCAGCAACAGCAGGGCGGCTTTGGTGGCATGATGCGTATGGGCATGGGTTATATGCCGATGATCGACGGTTATGTCAGCGTGAAGAGTTTCGACGATGCAACCCGCGAGGGCACGTTGGCTGATGTGCCTTATATGATTGGTTTCACCCTCAACGATATGGGCAATATGGCTCCCAACATCGCTGAGTTCTGTAAGGTTCGTGCAGAGAAGGGTGGCAAGGCCTGGGCCTATGAGTTCGCTCGTCCGTTGCCAGATGATGGTAGCCATCCCGAGGTCACTCAGCGTCTGCGTGGTGCTTTCCACTCCTCAGACCTGTGGTTCGTCTTCAAGAGCCTGAAGCACTGTTGGCGTCCTTGGACCAAGGGCGACTGGGATCTCTCAGAGAAGATGCTGACCGCATGGACCAACTTCGCCAAGTACAGCGATCCTAATGGCCCGAAGGGTGGGGCATGGGCTCCCTGCACTGAGAAGAATCCGAAGTTCATGGTGTTTAAACTGAATGACAAGGATGTCGAGGCTTCTGTCTATGGCGAGCCTGAGATTGCTCCTCAGCAGGGCTTTGGTGGTTTCCCAGGTGGTGGCTTCCCCGGTGGTGGCAGACCTGGTGCTCCAGGTGCTCCTGGTGCTCCTGCCGCTCCCACAAGATAATCCATGGGTTCTATATCCCAAAGATATGTCTAATCCCTGAGTCCCAACGGCTCAGGGATTTTTTTGTTAGAGAAAGAGAAATTTATAGAGCCAGAGAAACAAGGCTTTACTTTCCCACTTTAAAATGTTATCAATTTATTAATTTGTTAATATTCCGTTCTGTGAATATTAACTCTTTAATAATTTGTTAATATTTCGTTTTATGAATATTAACCCTTTAATAATTTGTTAATATTTCAACCTTCAAAAATTAACTCCTTAATAAAAAGTTAATATTTTGGTTGCGGGATATTACCATTTTATTAATTTGTTAATATTTTGTTTTGTGAATATTATCATTTTATTAAATTGTTAATATTTAGCCTTCTTAAGACTATCCCCTGATTCAGGGCAATCGTAACTTTTTTCCTTATTTATTTGGAACTTTCCGAAAAACTTCATATATTTGCACCGACAAATAAAAAAGAATATGCTGGGAATTGATTCGCCTCATGTACCTATAGAGGGTAAATTCGCCGAGGAAATCCGTGCGACTGTTCACCGTGTATGTACAGGCCGGCTGAATGAAGCAGACAAGCGCCGCATTCGCCGTTCACGCAAAGTACTTCAGAGGTTTGATGCAGTCTGGGAATAAGTATCGGCTACGTTTTGAAAGGGTGGAAGACGCTTCTATCCTTTCCGAATTCAATTGTGGCTTGGATGTAATGGATCGTTTTATACATTCAGGCTTACAATGGTGTATAGACTATCATTATTGTGTTGTTTATGCAGTAAAAGACTCTGAGGACATTGTTGGAATTGTCGCCCTTGGATGCGATAAACTGGAGTTGGATACCACAGATAAAGAGGAACTTCAGATGGGTTTCTTCCCGAAACCAGAAATAGATTTCAATTATCAGGATACGTTTTGGGCCAAGTCGAGTTATCCAGCAATAGAGATAACTTATCTGGCCGTAAGGAAAGACAAACGACATCTTGGGATAGGTGAATACATCATTGAGGCCATTGCGCAACGTGCACTTGACTCCCGTTTTAATTTGGCAGGTTGTCAATTCCTTACCGTTGAGGCATACAACCGTGGTGAAACAAGTGCTGTAGGATTTTATAGCCGATGCGATTTCGTCGCTGCTGAAGAACCGAATCCCAACAAAGAAACATTAAGGATGTATAAGACAATCCTTCCACTTGTTCAATTTGACGATGTGGAGGATGAGAATAAATAAATATCTAACCCTCAAAACCGTAAACACCTATATTAAATAATAAACCCTTATGAAACAGTTCAAACTGATTTTGATGCTGCTGATGGCTGCAACTTCTATGTGGGCAGAAACATATACAGATACCAACGGCGTGATTTATGTTTATACGCCAGGTAAAAGCACTGCTTACACACAGCGAGGCGGCGGAACCGGCTTCGATTCCGATCCCACTCCGGGTCATGAAGGACTCTCGGGCAATATCGAGATCCTCGAGAGTTTCACCGTCGATGGTCAGACTTATATCGTGACGGAAATAGGATGGGCTACGTTTATGAACAATAAAGATATTACTTCCGTCACCATTCCGAAGACAGTCACAATTATTTCGCCTGTGGCGTTCTACGGTTGTACAGGTCTCACCGATATCTACTGCTATGCCAATCCGAATTACGTGGAATGGGGAGGTATCGTTGGATATTCTGATGGTAAGCCCAACAAGGGTACTGTCCTTCATGTCCCATCAAACTATCTTAGTAAATATGAGAACGAATTCGATCATCTCAACTTTACCTTCAATGGCGATCTTCCAGAAGCAGACGAGAATGAAGTTGTGAGTGGCAACTTGCGAAATCTTCTGTATTGGATAGCCATCAAGAATGGCACAGTCCCCGTTAAGGACAAGATTACCGGTCAGGAGGTTGAGAAGCCAAAATACCGCCTCATTCTATACTACCCCTCAGGCTCTGGCGTGATGCCAATAGGATATAGTTCAAACTCACAATCCCCATGGACCAAGATGGAAACGATTGCCGAACTGGTCGTGGACGAGGGCGTCCAGAGTATTTCTACCAACGCTTTCCAGAATCTCCCATATCTCACCAAGGTATCGTTGCCCAAGAGTGGTTTCAAATCGATTGATAATTTTGCCTTCTCAGGTGCCGACATAGCAGAAATCACCCTTCCTGAAGGATTGGAAAGTATCGGTGGTCAGGCTTTCATAGGCAATACAAGTATGAAGAGCATCAAATTCCCAGCCTCGCTGACCAGTCTGTTCTACAATGCCTTTGCCAATAACGATCTGGAGACCATAACTGTGGATGCAGGCAACACCGTTTACAATTCGCCAGAGGGCAGTAACGCTGTCATCCGTACAGCCGACAACGAATTGGTATTAGGCTGCAAGACGACTGTCATTCCCAAGGGCGTGGTCAGCATCGGCAAATGGGCCTTCTATAAGAATACCTTATCAAGCATTGATATTCCAGAAGGCGTGACCTCCATCGGACAGTATGCCCTCGCCTACTGCAAGAGTCTGAAGAGCGTCGTGTTGCCAAACAGCATAACCACTATCGATCAGCAAGCATTTTATTATATGACAGAGGCAAAGGAATTCGTTATTGGCAGCGGTGTGACCAGCATAGGAACGAAAGCCTTCTGCGGCTGTGAAAAGTTGGCCGACGTGCTCTGCTATGCCGATCCTGCCGCGCTGACGTGGGATGGTTATGACAATGCCTCAAACTTCATGGCCAACAAGGCGACAACAATCCACGTGAAGAAGGCTGACCTGACAGCCTGGCAAGAGAAGTTCCCTGACATCAACGCCACGTTCAAGGGTGACCTTGATGGTGAGCCCGTAGATGACGGCGATGTGGATGGTGATGGAAAAGTGACTGCTGCTGATGTTGAGAAGGTTGTTAATATTATTGCCGGACTCATCTCCGACGATAAGACGAAGGCTGCCGCTGACGTGAACGGTGACGGCAAGGTTGACATCGCTGACATCATTGCGCTGGTAAACCTGCTGCTCGGTAAGTAATTAAGTATTAGTATTATAGAATGAGAGTGATGAAACAGAACGTTATGATGAGACTGGTGGTGGCATTGGTGCTGCTGGTGGATGTTTGTGTGAATGCAAATGCTGATGACATGACGCTGCGGAAGGGCGGATCGATTGTCGGTAAGATAGAGAAGAATGGCGACGTACGCATTGGTGGTTCAATCATGGGTCGCTTCGAATCGAACGGTGATATCAGGGTCAAGGGTTCTATCGAGGGAAAGATAGAGAAGAACGGTGATATCCGCAAGAAAGGTTCCATTATCGGCAAGATTGAGCAGAACGGCGATGTGCGTATCAAAGGTTCGATAGTCGGCAAGGTGGAGAAGAACGGTGACATTCGCAAAAGTGGCTCTATTATAGGCAAGGTGGAGAATATGACTGATACCCGTCAGGTGGCGGTGATGTATTTCTTCGACTTCTTTGCGCTGTAATAAAAATAAAACGCGATTTATTTTGTATTTCGCTCGATTTGCACTAACTTTGACTTCGTCGAAGGTACTCACGTTCGAAAAAGTCCAAATAAAATTTGGCTTTTTGCTCACTTATTCGTACCTTTGCAGGCGATTTGTAGTTAACCCCTCGTCGCACCCTCTGAGCAGGGTGGGAGCGGACTGGTAAAACGACGGTTCTCGGGTAGGGCTGGCATAGTACGCAAGGAATATGTATAACACTTGGCAGAGAAGCCGAGACAAAAAAACAAAACAATTATGGCACAAATGAATTTTGGTGGCGTGATGGAAACAGTAGTCACCAGCAAAGAGTTCTCTTTGGAGAAAGCACGTGAAGTATTGAAGAATGAGACCATCGCCGTGATCGGTTACGGTG
>JAFZNI010000150.1 GCA_017551005.1 Prevotella sp. | reverse complement strand
TTTCTAAGCAGCCGCTCTCTGTTTCAGATTTACGACCTGTCGGAAAACGGCTGCAAAGTTACTACTTATTTTCGAATTAACAAAACTTTTCCTCGATTTTTTTATCTATTGCGTAATTTTTCCTTGAATTTCTGCAATTGTCCGCGCATAGAATCCACGCAAAGGTCCGTACTTTCCTCAAAAGTGTCACTTGTCTTCTCCACGAACAGCGTATTTCCAGGCACTGCCACCGACAGACTCACAGTCTTATTGTCGGCAGTAGCAGGCTTCTCTACTTTCAACTGCACCTCCACTTTCTGTATATCTTCAAAAGACTTTTCCAACTTGGCAATCTTCTTTTCAATGAATGCCTCTAACTTCTCAGTAGTGTCGAAGTGAATCGACTTAATCTTAATTTCCATAGTTACCTCCTGTTTTAAGATAGTTATTAATTAGGATCAGGCTCTTGGATGAGCCTCTTTATATACTCGCTTCAACTGCTCGAACGTGGTGTGGGTGTAGATCTCCGTCGTACTGACGCTCTCGTGACCCAGAAGGTTCTTGATACCTTCCAATCCTGCACCGTTGTTCAGCATCGCCGTGGCAAAGGTATGACGCAACACATGGGGCGACCTTTTCTTCAGCGAGGTTACGACCGACAGGTATTTCCTTACGATCTCGTACACCTGCTGCCCAGAAATCCTCAATCCCTTGTCGCTCAGGAACAGCGCCCCATGCCCGCCTCCCAGTTCGGCATCACGCACCGTCATATAGTGGTGTAGTTCTGTCGCCAGTTCCTCACCGAAGGGGATGATACGCTGCTTGTTCCGCTTGCCCGTCACCTTCAACTGACTCGTCGTAAAGTCGATATCCTCATCGTTCAGCCCTACCAGTTCCGAGCGCCTCAGTCCGGCTTCATAGAATAATAATAAAATGGTACGCGCGCGCACATGGGAAAAAGTTTCATCCCATTCCAGTCCGTCGAGCAGCCTGTCCATCTCCCCTTCCCTGAGGAATTGCGGCAGCGGCTTCGACTTCTTGGGGCCGGTCACGCAATGTGCCGGATCACGTCCAACCAGATTCCGTTTGAGGGCAAAGCGATAAAAGGAACGCAAAGCACTCAACTTCTTATTAATAGTTGATGCAGTGTTTCCTTTATCCATCAGACTCTCCATCCAGTCGCGGATAAGATCGGTGTCTGCCGTTGCCAGCGAGAGTCCGTTATCCTTAAAATTGAGATACGATTCAAACTCCTCCAGAGCATCCTCGTATGTCTGCACAGTCTGCGCGGAAGCATTCCGCTCGTATCGCAGGTAGTTCAGGAATTGGTTTATCATTCTTCTGCCTTTTAGAGATAACATCTCTTTTCGGCTACGAATTTACGAATAAATTCTGAAACTACCAAATTTTTTAGGAACTTTTATTATTCCTCGTTGGCGCGCAACTGCTGTACGTAAATAGCGTGCTCCATCTTAAGGCGCTTAAGTACAGAAGGTTTGTCGAACTGCTGACGGCGACGGAGTTCCTTCACCACGCCTGTCTTCTCAAACTTTCTCTTAAACTTTTTGAGAGCCTTTTCAATGTTCTCGCCTTCTTTTACGGGTACAATAATCATTTGTCTTTTCTTTAATTTTTTTATGTTAAACTTATGCCTCGGACATACTTGTCACGAAAAGCGGGTGCAAAGTTACAACATTTTCACGAATTGAACAAATCTTTTTCTATTTTTTATTTAATTCTCCTTTAATTTCGCCCATTTCATCCATTTCTCTTTGCACCTTCAGGCAATATTATCCCTCGCATCTGATGGAAAACTTTTTGAGTTTGGAATATTATCAAATTATTAAAAAGTTAATTTACCAAGATGGAAATATTAACAATTTATTAAATAGTTAATTTCAAGAAGTCAAAATATTAAGAAATTAATAAAAAGTTAATTTACCGAATCCAGAATATTAACATTTTAATAAATAGTTAATTTTCCAAAACCAAAATATTAACATTTTAATAAAAAGTTAATTATCCAAAGCCGAAATATTAAGAAATTATTAAATAGTTAATGTTTTGAAGCCGAAATATTATCAAATGCCGAGCAGGCTTTGCGGAGCCAATCCACCTCGTCAGCATCCAGATGGGGCGAAAGGGTGTCATAGACACGCTGGTGATAGGCATTGAGCCAGTCGAGTTCTTCCTGCGTCAACATCTCAACGATGATGGGTGACTTGTCAATGGGACAAAGGGTAAGGGACTCGAATTGGAGGAACTTGCCGAATTCAGTTTCTTTGTAGGGCGTGACGAGAAGGGTGTTCTCAATGCGAACGCCAAACTTGCCTGCGAGATAGATGCCTGGCTCGTCAGTGACGGTCATACCGGCCACCAGTGGCGCAGGCTTCCACTCCATACGGATCTGGTGGGGACCTTCGTGGACATTGAGGTAGGTACCTACACCATGACCCGTGCCATGCAAATAGTTCAGGCCTTCGCGCCACAGTGCCTGTCGGGCCAGGACATCGAGTTGTGTACCACTGGCTCCTGAGGGGAACTTACAGAGTTCTATCTGGATATGACCTTTCAACACGAGGGTATACACACGCTTCTGCTCCTCAGTGAGAGGACCGAGGGGAATGGTACGGGTGATATCGGTGGTGCCGTCGAGATACTGGGCACCACTGTCGAGCAGCAGGAAACCTTCAGGCTTCAGAGAGATGTCTGTTTCTGGCGTGGGTTCATAATGGACGATGGCACCATGTGCCTGATAGGCAGCAATGGTGTCGAAGGAGATGTCGCGATAGAGGGGCTGTTCGGAGCGGAAGCGCTCAAGCATCTCAGCACACCCCATCTCCGTCAGTGGTTCCTTCTCTAAATTCTTAATTCTAAATTCTAAATTCCTCAAAAACTTAGTCATAGCGATGCCGTCTTTTAGCATCGCCAACCTAAAACCCGCTATTTCCCTTTCATTCTTGACGGTCTTCATCCGCTTGACAGGCGACTCTTCCTCCACAATGCCGACAGCACTCCTGACTCCTGACTCCTGTCTCCTGACTACTTCATACAACGTATAGTTCACCTCGTTGGGGTCGAGCAGTATATTGTATGCGAAATAGTCTTTCAGCCCTTTGCGCACATCCTCGTAAGGTGCTACCCCTACCCCTTCGGCTTTCAGGTATGCCTCCACCTGAGGCGAGAGTTTCACCTTATTAATATATATATTGACATCGTTGGGAGCGATGAGCAGGTATGAGACAAAGACGGGATTGCAATGTACATCCGAGCCACGCAGGTTCAGTGTCCAGGCGATGTCATCGAGGGCAGCCATCAGCATCCCGTCGGCATGTCTTTCTCGCAGGGCCTGACGGATACGGGCAATCTTGTCGTGAGCCGCCTCGCCTGAATAGACCAGGGGATAGATTTCTACAGGATTCTCCGGAATAGCCGGACGATCTTTCCAGATCAGGCTGAGCGGGTCGAGGTTGGTACGGAGGGTGATACCCCCTTGTTTGCGGAGGTCAGAAATCAGTTGCTTCACCTCGCTGGCAGAACTGCACGTTCCATCGACAGCCACCTCAGCCCCAGGGCCACATTCCTTGCCTATCCATTCGGCAATAGTGGGGGTTCCTTCGATTTTCAGTTTCATCAACTGATACCCTGTACCCTTCAACTGATCCTCCGCTGCGAGGAAATAACGAGAGTCCGTCCAGAGAGCAGCAGAATCCATCGTCACCACTGCCGTTCCTGCCGAGCCGTTAAAGCCCGAGATAAACTCACGTCCCTTCCAGTGGTCGGCCACATATTCACTCTGATGAGGATCCGTACTGGGAAATACAAACGCAGCCAGATGCTCTCTTCGCATCACCTCGCGCAAATCTTCTAATCGTTGGTTCACTGTCGTTGCCATATCTATTTCATTATTTTTCTCTGCAAAATTAAACAAAAAAAGCGAAAACAACAGATAAAACGAAAAATAATCGTATCTTTGCACACAGAATCAACTGATGGAGTCATGAGGAAAATGATTTTCTCTTATCTTCTATGTGCGGTACTACCGATGATGGCGCAGGTGGAGTTTGTCCACCTACAGCCGGAGCGTCTGCCGGACTTGAACATTCCGCGCTTCAGTCACGACACTTTCTACGCAAACGGCGAACTGACTGTGACTGGCGGCCATACGACCAGTTTCGTACCCACTCCGACGGCAGAATATCTCAAAGACGGCGAATGGCATGTAATGCAGATGGCCTATCCCCACGACGATGGTCTCTGCGTACCCCTTCGCTCCGGCAAAGTGCTTCTGGCAGGAGGCTATGAGAAAAACCTTGGTGTGGGTCAGACCATCGAGGCAGAACTATACGACCCCGCTACCCATACCTTCGAGGGCTTCGGCTGTCTCGACAGGCGGCGGGCACATGTCTCTGCTGTTGAATTGCCCAACGGACAGGTGGTCGTAGCAGGCAACTGGTATCATAATGATGCCATCGAGACCTACGATGGTGGTATGTACTTCGAAACCGTCCGCGAAGTATCTATACCCCGCAGTTTCCCCTATCTCTTCTGCACATCCGACAGCGATGTGATGGTAGTGAGTGGTTATTGGGACAACTATGGAAAGGTCATCACAAGTAACATCATAGACCGTCTGAAAAGCGAGCCGTTCCGCGTGCCGCTATTAGAGACCTGGCAGCCTTACTTGCTTCCCCATGCGCCCCGTAGTGACGACAGTTTTATTGGCAATGTTGAAAAGGGCCTCTTCGCCTATCTTCTGGCTGTAAGGGATTCCGCAGGCCAGGTGGCCATCTGTGAGGTGCGCGACACCGTCTTCTCACTGCTACCCACTGCCAGTCCTGTTCCTATGAAATACAAGGAGGACTCGATTCTCTATAATACGCCCGTCATCGTCGACCGTCAGTCACAGCGCGGCTATATCATGGGTAGCGACACGATAGGCCGGACTTATATCCTTTGCGTTGAGTATACCAAGCGACCGGCTCCTCTGACACTCTATTATACCGACCCATTGCCAGAGGCCGCTGGGGGCATACCGGTTCTGACTGCCGACGGCAACTTGGTAACCACAGGTGGCATTGCCCATGGCGGCACCTACTTTACGCCCACCAAAGCCGTCTGGCTCTTCCCTGTGGGCAGCGATCCGACGGCAGCAGAAACAAAAGGAGGCATGTGGTGGCTGTGGACAATACTCGCCACACTGATAGTGGCTGTACTCTTCGCATACCTTATTATATATAAGAGACGGAAAGAGGGACCAGAAACACTGATTCCTAACGCTCCTAACGCTGACGATTCACTGATATTGCGCATCGAGGATCTGATGAAAGAAAAACAACTCTATTTGAACAGCAACCTGAAAGTGTTCGATATTGCAGCCGAACTCAACGTTCACCCAAACGAAGTGTCCGCTGCTATTAACTCCGGCAAAAATATTACATTCAACCAGTTCGTCAACGGATATCGTGTGACCTACGCACAGCAATTGCTACGCGACCACCCCGACAAGAAGATGGTGCTGGTGGCATACGAGTCTGGTTTCGCCAATGACAGAACATTCTACCGAGCCTTCAAGACCCTCACGGGACTGGCTCCCAGCGAATGGATATTACAGGAAATCGACTGACAATTTGCAGATTGTCAGTCGTTTTTTGTAAATTGTCAGCCATTTCTTCCCCATTGTTGCTATATTTGCCGCATAATTGCTAACAATTTGAAACAATGGTAATAACTCGAAGAAAGATTTGTCTATTGCTATTCATGGCATTAAGCATCGGAACGATGCTGGCAGACAACATTAGCGAAGAGCAGGCGATACAGATTGCCTCGCAGTTTATCAACAGCAGCAACAGAGTGCGAGGTAGGAGCAAGGCTCTCCCGAATCTTCAAATTGCCTATATTTCCACGGTGAAATCCAGCACCCCAGAGATGTATGTCATAAACAAGGGCGAAAAAGAGGGTTTCGTCATCGTTGCTGGCGACGATTGTGCAGGTCCTATTGTCCTCGGATATTCAGACAACGGCAGTTTCGACTATGATAAAGTCCACCCCGGACTTAAGAACCTTCTATCCCAATATGCCGGCGAGTTGAACCACTGCCGCAAAACAGGCTATGTCAATGCTATGATTAGTCGCAATGTGGAAAATTTTGGCCATGACGTTGTTGCTCCTCTGCTACAAACACATTGGAATCAGACATCCCCATACTGGAATCAGACTCCTGATAAAAGTTATACAGGATGTGTTCCTACTGCAATGGCTCAGATTATGAAATACTGGGAATGGCCAAAGAAAGGGTATGGTACACATAATAATGACCGATACCCTATTCAGTCGGTCAATTTCTCGGTCTCCGAATATGACTGGGATAATATGGCAAACGAATACGGAGCACAGAGCACTGATGAGCAAATCAATGCCGTGGCAAAGTTGATGGCTGACGTAGGCTGTGCAGTAAATGTCTACTATACGAATAATGGAAACAGTAGTGCATATATGATAGATGCATGTAAGGCACTTGTTTCAAATTTCGGCTATAGCCAAGATGCACGCTACTTATATTCTGTGTGGGATTATGGTACTTACAAGTCAAATGAAACGATGGAAGCCTTAATACGAGAAGAATTAGACAACCATCGTCCTGTTTTATACGCTGCAACAGATGTTATTGTAGAAGAAAATTACAGGGGGGGCGCGCATGCCTTTGTTTGTGACGGTTATACAGATGAAGGCTATTTCCATTTAAATTTTGGATGGAGTGGAAACTGTGACGGTTATTATTTACTAAAAGTTATGTCATCTGCCGCTAACTATTGGTTCGAACCTGAAGTCATCATTGGCATCCATCCATCAGACAAAGAGAGAGTTTGCGTGGATAATATCTATTACGAACTGTCGGGAGACGAGGCAACGGCAGTAGCCTGCAACGACGAGACGTTTGGAGAAACACGCAATTTCGTTGTTCCGACCGCTATCGATGCCGGCGGAAAGACCTATAATGTAACTGGTATTTGGAATGGAACTTTTGCAAATGCACTGGCTACGAGCATTACTATTCAAGGTATAAAAAAGATTCCTGACCGTCTTTTCTATAACGACAGACGACTGAAAAAATTTATTTTTGACGATGAGGTTGAAGAGATTGGCAAACTATCTTTCCATGCATGTACAAACCTTACAGATGTCACCTTAGGGAAAAATGTTAAGAAGATAGATGATGAGGCTTTTTCTTTAAGCACCGGGCTTACAAACATTACCTTCAACGATGGACTCGAAGAAATTGGCAGACAGGCCTTCCAAGGCTGTACAAACCTTAAAGAACTCACCCTAAGTCCCAGTCTCAAAAATCTGGGCACAGAGGCTTTCATGAAATGTTCAGGACTAACAAAGGTTGCCTTCAACGATGGTCTTGAGGAGATTAGTGACAGCGCCTTCTTTGATTGTAACAACATTACAGAGATTTCCATTGGAACGGGGCTTAAAAAGATTGGCGATGCTGTTTTCTTTAATTGCTATTCATTAACGGATGTACAAAATACCGACATGTCTGTATTGGAACATATCGGCGACAGCGCCTTCATTCATTGCAGTAAACTAGGATATTTATATCTGCCTGCTTCCCTGAAATATATCGGCAAGGAAGCATTTTCCCATTGTTCCGAATTGCACATTACCATCGATAATAAAGCCACAGATTTCATCATCGACAAAGATGCTAACGTCATAGACGGTTGGCCCGGTATCAGCAATGCCAAGGAAATAAGAACAGGTGGTGTTAGAATCAATTCAGGATCATTTACTGTGTCACCAAAGACTATTTATGAGACAGGTGCCGTTAGAGGTCACATGTGGACGATAAACTTGCCTGCAGACCTTGAGACATTCGATGTTACCTCTGTTTCTGGCACGGAAGCCTACATGGTTGAAGATGGCAATAAGAACTTCAGTAGCCATGGTGGCGTGCTCTACAACAAGGACATGACAACTCTGCTCGCATATCCCTCATGGGGAGACAACACATATATTATTCCGGCTTTCGTCAAGCATATAGGTAAAGACGCGGGGTTACCAATAAACTATACCCTGCCACCAAGTATCAGAGAGATTCCTGCCTCTGAATTAGGTCTGCACAACATCACCGTACTTTCAAACACACCACCTACCGTAACCAGTCTTGAAGGAAGCATATATGCCCCAGGATATGAATATAGTGCAGAGAATTACACCCTGACAGTTCCATACGGCTCTACAGAAACCTATTCAAAAGCTGACGGATGGAAAGAATACGTAAATATTAAAGAGGGCGAATTATTAGTCGATGACAAGTATTGCTATCAGATTTATGAAAAATACGAATACGTTGAGGTAATAGGCCGTAATGGTAATGCCGAGTTTAACGGCATCGTAGATGATATCCCTACCAGTGTAACATTTAAGGATAAGACTTATGACGTGACCCAGATTAACAGACTTGCCTTCCGTGGCGACATCGAGTTGAAGAGCATCACCCTTGGCGGTAGTATCTCTGGGTGGGGAGGCTGGCATGATGCCTTAAATAACTGCAGTAACTTAGAGAGCATCACCATCGGCAAACAGTTCTCCGATATGGGACAGAGATCATTAGAAATCACTTTCTTCGAAGGCTGTCCTAAGTTGGCAGAGTTTATCGTCGAAGAGGGTAACAAGGACTTCTTCGTTGAAGACGGAATCCTGTATTGCGACAGGTTCAGAGGAGAGTGGTGGGACGGTACCGTCGAAGCCCTGAAATGCCCTCCCATGCGTAAGGATGGCGACAAGATTGCACCCCGTGAGGAAGCCGTCATCTCATCCAGGTGTATCGCCATCAACTATTCTGCCTTTAGCGGAGAACTGAAGAGCCTGACGATTCCTGCCAGTGTAGAGACAATCCGGGACAACGCCTTTGCAGGCTGCACAAAACTGGAGACAGTGACGAACCTCGCCACCATACCACAAAACATCAGCAGCGAGACCTTTGAAGGCATCCGCACCCGGACAACCGGTTTTGATTATATATTCGCTGCCACTCTCCGTGTACCCAGGGGCAGCAAGACTGCCTACGAGGAACACTGGGTATGGAAGAACTTCCAAGCCATCGAGGAAATAGAGGAAGCCTTCGACAAGGAAGATGTTGACCAAAACGGCACGGTGAATGCCGCCGACATTACTGCTATTCTCTACTTCATTGCCGGCAATAGTACAATAAGTAAAGATACAGCCGACGTGAATGGTGACGGATTGGTGAACGTGGCCGACATCATCGCCGTGGCCAACAAGATCATGATTAGGGAATAACCAAACATTTTAGATATGAAGAAAGCAATAATCCTATTTGTGCTATTGTTGCTTAACATAGCAGCATACGCCCAAAATGCCAACGCCGTTGCCGTCTATCGTACCAACGGACAGGTGGAGTACTTTGTTTTTTCAGCCAGGCCCAAAATAACATATCAAGGCGATTGCCTGGTAATGGAGGCAAATAGCAAGATTGTACAGTACTCCCTCATAGGACTCAAGAGAATCGCCTTTGAGACCATCGAGGTGGAAAGCGACGTGCTTGGCGATATGGATGGCGACAAGAAAATAACAGCCACCGACCTCGTCATTATCATCACTACCATTGCAAGCGGCAGTTATAGCGAAGTTGCCGATGTGAATAAGGATGGAATAGTGAATATCGCTGACGTGGTCATGGTGTCGAATATCATACTTAATGAGAAAGGAACTGAATTATGAAAAGATATCTGATTCTCGCGATGATGTGCCTTACTGGACTTGCTATTCAGGCACAGACCAAAGTGCTGATTAACTTGGCAAATGGCAGCACTAAGGAATATGATATCCAGAAAGTGGATAGTATGATATGGGACAAGATAACTATTTCAGAACAACTCGTCGACGGGCTGATAATTTATCTTAACGACAAAACAAAGGTAGAATGTGCCATTTCTGAGGTGACTGACATCAAGTGGAGTATGGAAGAGCTGCCAGACCAGACGATTGTGAAGAACGGTATTACACTGACCAATCCGCAGAGTTTCGTTGTCAACGAATACTGCCATGAGGTGAAATCCACGACGTGTACCGTCAGTCTAAGTTCTACCGTTGTAAAAGAAGACACAAAACTGGTAATCAGGGAATCCTTAAATCCAGAAAAACTGCAACAAACCGTTGATGAAGAGTTCGACGAAGTTTCCATGACAATCGGTACTGATGCCAGGGTTATAGATGTCGAACTTGACGGCATCCACGAACTTGACGGCGTAGCCACCATCCGCATTCCATATACGGAGACAGACTACGAGAAAATAGGAGCAGCGTATTATAATGAGGAAACCAAGGAATGGGAGTCCGTATGTCATTACTATGACAAGAATACCAACGAGGTGGTTATTATCACAGATCACCTGTCGGAGTACGGCGTGTTTAAGGTAAAGAATGAGCATACCCGTAATGAAACTATTAAATTCAACGATTTTCCTAAACCGACCGACGATCCCACGAATTACGGTGAGTTAATAATTAACACCGCCAAGTTCCTAACGAATGCATACCTAACTTACGAGGATTTCATGGCCGATACATATGGTAAGATCAACTTCTTTGCCAATGATCTCTGTTACAATCTTATACAAACAGCAGGCATAAATTACACCATGCTTGACGAACTCAACAATGGTATTCTACTGCATCTTGGCGTGGCATTGAGTGCTTACGAGATATGCAGGGCCGCCCAACAGGGCAATAAACAACAACTTGCTGCTGGAGTCGGCAAGATGGTACTTCAGAATCCATACGTCATGAATCAGGTGACCAATTTCCTTGGGTCAGCAGCCATGTCTGCAGGCATGTTCGCCGTGGCACTTATTGACTATAGTCTGAAAGAGATGATGCAAAGTGCCTGGAAAGACCGTCAGGATCTATACAGGAAGTGCTACAACTATTACTATACGCATGACAATAAGAAGTCTAAAGCCCAATGGTATAAGGAACTGTTGCCCCTGTTCAAACAGCAAGGAGCCACAGAAGAGTCTGTAAAGACCCAGATTGACAAGATCATCAATGACTACGTATGGTCGTACTGGAGTCTTACCGACGGTACCCAGGAGATTATGTGGCAGGAGATTGGAGGAAAAGCAGGGAGTTATTTCGGAGGGATTAACCAAAATCTGAAAGAACAACTGTGTGACAACTATAAGACTGTTCTCTACAACGACACGCTGAAGTCTGTCTTCAAAGATATTTCAGACCAACTCGAATACGAGTCGTACAAGAAGGCAAAGGATGCATTTGTCAAATACACCGAAATAATGAACAGAAAGGTTGTGCTGACCATACAGGACTGTCTTGCTTCCGAGAAATCAAAATATGCTGGCTGCAAGGTGCGCTTCCAGGATTTGGATAAGACAGAGTTAAAAGACCCCGAAAAATGGGAATGTACGCTCGGCGACAAGGGAACGGGCAAACTGGTATTTCGTCTTTATCCATATGTCCACGAAGGGGTGAAGCCTGTGATTGAGATATATACTGAGAATGACGGTAAGATAGAAATCCTCAAGGAGATTCCCATTACAATAAGCAAAAACAATCAGGAGAACATCATCGATATCAACGAAGGTTCAATGAACGGTCTGAAACTCAAGGAGTTTAGCAACGATGAAGTGGAGTATACATATTCAGATTATACATCCCCCATTTACTGGGATGAAGCTCATGATGCCCTTTATGTGGAAATAAAATGCCGATATGACGATGGTGAAGGGAATTGGCAAACGGATCCTGCCTGCTCACTGCCTATCTGGCTCAATGACATTGACAAGGGTATTAAGGAAGCCTTTGAGAAATATAATAGCATTACATATGCCGAGGATGGAACTATCGGTATAGCAAACAAAGATTTCATCATTAACGGAACCTTCGTTCCTATGGAAGATTCCAAGCAGCCTAAGAGTGGTAGCGGCACCTTCAAGTTGAATTACAAGAAGAACTTAAACTTCAAGACTGTCGACGAGGTTACGGCATTCTGGCATGACTATACTCAATTCAGGGCACGTTTATTAGATTTCATGAACCCTATCTTGAACGCTAAACTCGACCAGCAAATAGAGGGTGCTTTCACCTTCGAGTGGAACGAGGAGGACCAGGTCTACGTCTTCAAGTTCTCTGGCAGAGGACCATATGAGATGGCTGGTAGCCTATATACCCAAATAGACAATGTCGATCCCTTCTCCACGGAGTCGGGCGGTGGATTTCTGGGGCATAATGAGTATGCCGTCTGCTCTAACACCGAGAATTTTTCCATGAGTGGAGAAGCTCTAATCAATTTTGAGATTTCCTACGAGATGGTGAATATGCCTGATGAAAACGGAGAAGGACAATCGACCCAATGATGATGACAATTTAATCATGGCATATAACTAAAAAAGGTTAAAATCGACTAACAATTTGTGTTTTTTACGATTTGTTAGTCGATTTTTCTAAATTGTTAGTCGTTATTTCGTTTTTTTTTATTATCTTTGGCGCGTGATTTCCATTATATGGTGTCACCAAATGAGTGAAAATTCATTATTAACTAAACCAATTTATATGAAAAGATTATTTTTACTTTTGACGTGGTTGATAGCATTGCCAATAGGTATGCTGGCCCAAGGAACGACGTGGCAGAGCGCCACGACGATTAATAGTGGCGAGACAAAGAGCGGCTCGCTATATGGTTACGAAAATTCTGAAAGGAACGACGAGTGGTATAAGATTGTCGTGCCTGAGGAAGGTACAGTTGAGTTTACCCTCACCCCTGGCGGGAATCTTGACATCAACTTTATTAAAGTATTCCGTCTAAAAGATGATGGTGAACTCGAACAACGCAATTATTCAGGCATAGGCAAGGAAGAGAAAGTGGTCTCTATTACCGACATAGGTATCGGCACCTATTATGTGCAAATTCACCGCTGGAGTGGTGGGAATAGTTACACAATGAAATATAAGTTTACCGCCTGTCCAATAGGCAACGACGCCGAGCCCAATAATGAGTACGACAAGGGATCCTTGCTTGAAAGCGGCAAGACCATTGACTGCCGACTTGGCTACACGGATGATACAGGCTTGACAGATAATGACGACTGGTTTAAGATTGAAGTGCCCGAAGAAGGAAAAATCGAATTTACCATAGACCCCAGTCAGGGCATTGATCTTGACATCAACTTTATTAAGATATTCCGTTTGAAAAATGACAGAACTCTCGAACAACGTAATTATTTTGGTATAGGCAAAGAAAAGAAAGTCATTACAATTACCGATCTGGGTATTGGTACTTTTTATGTGCAAATTCACCGCTGGAGTGGTCATGGCGGCTATACCATGAAGTATGAGTTTACACGGGTTGATTTTGTCGGTGATGATGAGCCCAACGATGAGTGGAGCGAGGATTGTGCCTTACTAAAAAGTGGTGAGAACATTGAATGTAAACTCGGCTTCCAGGATGCGAATGGCGTTACAGACAATGATGACTGGTTCAAGATTATAGTGCCTCAAGAGGGTAAGGTGGAGTTCACATTGAATCCCAGTCAGGAAAATGAACTCGACATCAACTTTATTAAAGTATTCCGTCTAAGAGATGATGGTGAACTCGAACAACGCAATTATTCAGGCATAGGCAAGGAAGAGACAGTGGTCTCTATTACCGACATAGGTATCGGCACCTATTATGTGCAAATTCACCGCTGGAGTGGTCATGGTGGCTATACCATGAAGTATGAGTTCACCCCCTGCCCAATAGGCAACGATTCCGAACCCAATAATGAGTACGACAAGGGTTCCTTGCTGATAAGCGGCAAAACGATAGACTGCCGCCTTGGCTACACAGACGACACTGGTTTGACAGATAATGACGACTGGTTTAAGATTGAAGTGCCCGAAGAAGGAAAAATCGAATTTACCATAGACCCAAGTCAGGGCATTGATCTTGACATCAACTTTATTAAAGTATTCCGTCTAAGAGATGATGGTGAACTCGAACAACGCAATTATTCAGGCATAGGCAAAGAAGAGAAAGTGGTCTCTATTACCGACATAGGTATCGGCACCTATTATGTGCAAATTCACCGCTGGAGTGGTCATGGTGGCTATACCATGAAGTATGAGTTTACACCCTGCCCAATAGCCAACGATCCAGAGCCTAACAAAGAGTTTACAGAGAGTTCACTGCTGAAGAGCGGAGAAACCATCGGATGTCGCTTAGGCTACACTGACGATACAGGATATACAGACGATGACGACTGGTTCAAGATTGAGGTAACTAAGGATGGAAAGGCAGAGTTTACACTGAATCCCAGTCAGGAAAATGAACTCGACATCAACTTTATTAAAGTATTCCGTCTAAAAGATGATGGTGGACTCGAACAACGCAATTATTCAGGCATAGGCAAGGAAGAAAAAGTGTATTCAATTACCGATTTGGGCATAGGCACCTATTATTTACAGGTTCACCGTTGGAGCGGTCATGGTGGCTATACACTGAAGTATGTGTTCACACCTAATCCTTACATTGGCGACGAAGAGCCTAACAATGAGTACGAGAATGCCCAAACGCTCGTCAAAGGCGAGAAGGTGATGGCTCATCTGGGCTACGCAGACGACACAGGCTACAGAGACGATGATGACTGGTATAAATTCGACATTGATATTATCGGGACACCCAGCCTTACTATTGTACCCAATCAGACTTATGAATTAGATATTAATTGGGTGAGAGTATATACTCTGAAAGATGGTGAACTCAAAGAACTTAAGTATCAGGGTGTTGGTAAATATCAAGCAGGAACTTACCTGTCCTATTATGACAAGGGTACTTACTACGTACAAGTTCATCGTTGGAGCGGACACGGTGGATACACCCTGCTCTATGATGAGGAGCCTATCAGATATTTCGACGATGAGCCTAACGACGACGTTTCTCAGGCTGTGATCATCCACGACGGAGAGACCAAAGTCGGAAACATCGGCTTCAAGAAAGACGAGGAGAACTACGACATCAACGACTGGTTCAAAGTGACCGTAGATGAAGGCTCGCAACTGATGTTCTCTTACGACCCAGACCAGGGTGAGGGCATCGATGCTACCCTCTATCTGTGGTACGACAACGGCGGCACAATGGAACCCGTCACTGTGAAGTACAACCAGGGCGGCCTCAAGTCAGGCACAAGTGCATGGGCCCATCTACAGTCGCTGAACATCATGACCGACGAGAACATGAAGGGCGGTACCTACTATCTGGACGTACACCGCAACAGCGGAATGGGTACATATACCATGACATTCAACATAGCACGCCGCACATTGGATTCAAAGGTACGCGTACATTATATAGGATGGCCATCAGTGCGTAAGGGTATTCCTGGCTCATTCGACATCACGGTAGAGAACACTGGCTCGACACCTTCTGGTTCGTTCTTCCTCTGCATACCTTACACAGAGGATATCAAACTGCTCTCGGCATTCCTTCCTGACAATCAGGGCGGACGCACCATCGATGCTAGCGAGATGAGCGACGAGGAGTCTCACAATGCCGTACTCCTGTTCCCAGGTCTCAATCCACATGAAAAATATACCTTCACCGTATGGGCAGAGGGCTATGTGGAAGGCAAGTACGACGCACGAGGCGTATCGAAGATAGATCCAGTATTAACCGTCTTGGGTATTATGGCAATCAACTTTATCGCTGATGTTGGTTACTCCATGGTAGAAGATAATATCAAGAGCGGTCTGGCTCACCTGGCGAACACAAATCTTCAGACCGAAGAAGTTACAAGTGAATTCTCACGGGCATACGGTGTCGCAGAGGATGAGATCAGGGTTAAGAAGGAAGAGTATAACATGTGTGCCCATGGATTCAAGACCGTCCTGAAGAAGACTGGCGAAAGCGTGAACAAGTCACTTGGACTCGAAGTAGTAAATAAGGTGATGGGATTAGTCGAGGACATGAAGTCTGTGGCAGATGCCGCCCGCCGTAAATTCATGGTGAAGTACGGACGCGCTGCCTTCATCAACAAGTTTATGGAAGAGTTCGAGAGTACGACGGAGATCATGGACGAGGAGACTGGTGCTAACAACATTGTTTCTTCATGGGATCCCAACGAGATGGTAGGTCCCGTTGGCTATGGCGACGAGCGCTATATCGGCGGTGAGGCCAAGACCATCAACTACCGCATCCTGTTCGAGAACAAGGCTGAGGCGACGGCACCTGCCTACCGCATCCGCATTACCGATGTACTGGATGAGAACGTCTTCGATATCAGCAGTGTACGCTTCGGTGACACAAGCCATGACGTTGGTACCGGTTGGAAGATGAAACGTGACGGCAACAAACTCTCTTGGGATATTGAGGGTATCGAACTGCCACCAAACGTGAATGCACCTGAAGGTGAGGGTTATGTGACCTTCTCCGTGGATCTGAAGCCCGGCTTGAAGAATCTGACCGAGGTCAAGAATATGGCCACCATCATCTTCGACTATAATGACCCGATTGAGACCAACGAGTACGTGAACACGCTCGATCTCGGCAAGCCTGAAGGAGAAATGGCAAGTGCGTTCTATTCTGGTAGTAACGTCAAACTTAAAGGCAAGGGATCCGACGAAGAGTCTGGCATCTCACGCTACAAGTTCTATGCTTCTAAGAATGACGGCGAGTTCGAACTGAT
>JAFZNI010000149.1 GCA_017551005.1 Prevotella sp. | reverse complement strand
TCCTCTAAAGCCCCCTTTGTGCGGAATGTTTTTACAAGCAAAACCACCCACCAATGCACAACTGAAAAATTCAAAATCGACCATCAGAGGTCGATTTTGGTTATTTAATACTCATCGCTCGCCCGAAGGGCTAAGGCTTTGCGAGCGATACCAAAACTCTGACGAAGAGGGTTTTCCCTCGTAGTCAGTTAAGTCCTTCCATATAGGGAAGGATTTAGGATAGGTGGATGTCTCTTTTACTTCTTTTCTCTGCGCCAGAGAAAAGGAGAAATACTGCAGGGTTAAGCCCTGCAAAATAGGGTTAGTAGGGCCTGCCCTGCAAAAATATCAGTTTTTTGGCACGATGTTTGCGGATTTATTCGTAACTTTGCAGAAAATTGTAAATAGTAAATCGTCAAATTGTAAATTACATGTCCAGCCAGTTTTCACCTAAGGTATCTGAAATACTTGCCTACTCCCGTGAGGAGGCTGCAAGATTGGCCAGTCGCTCAGTAGGTCCGGAGCATCTGCTTCTGGGTCTGTTGAGGATGAAGGAAAGTCCGGTGATTGATGTGTTCCACCGACTGAACCTGAATCTGCAATCCATCAAGACGGAACTCGAGAATAAAGTACGTGAGGATGAGTTGAACATGCCCATCTATACCCACGAACTGGTTCTCAACGAAAAAGCGAATAATATCCTGAAACTCGCTGTGCTTGAGGCACGTATACAGAGATCGACCAATGTCAACGAACAGCACCTGTTGCTCGCCATCCTGCATGATGCCGTGAACAATGGTGCCAAACAAGTATTAGAATTGAACAGCATGAATTATGATGATGTCCAGGCGTTGCTCAACGCCCACAAAACCAATAGTATCACCAATGGCATAGGCCTGCCCGAAGAAGACGAGGAAGAATTCGAGGAGACGGGTGCATCCAAAAAATCTGGAAGCGCTGGAAAATCCAGCACGACTACCACACAGGCTCAGAAGCCTGCCTCGAAGACACCCGTGCTCGACACGTTCGGCACAGACCTGACACAGGCTGCCCTCGACGGGAAACTGGATCCCTGCGTAGGTCGTGAGAAGGAAATACAGCGTGTCGTAGAGATTCTGGGGCGTCGTAAGAAGAATAACCCTATCCTGATTGGCGAGCCCGGTGTGGGTAAGAGTGCCATTGTGGAGGGACTTGCCCAGCAGATTGCCAATCACCACACGTCGCCCATGCTCTTCGACAAGCGTATCTACACCCTCGACATGACAGGCGTAGTGGCAGGCACGAAGTATCGTGGACAGTTCGAGGAACGCCTGAAAGCCCTGATGAAGGAAATAGAGCAAAACCCCGATGTCATCGTGTTTATCGACGAGATACACACCATCATCGGTGCTGGATCCACACCAGGAAGCATGGATGCCGCCAACATCATGAAACCCGCTCTGGCACGAGGCACCATGCAGTGCATCGGAGCCACCACACTCGACGAATACCGTAATTCTGTAGAGAAGGACGGAGCCTTGGAGCGACGTTTCCAGAAGGTACAGGTAGAGCCTACCACGCAGGAAGAAACCCTGCAGATACTCCGTAACATCAAAGACCGTTACGAGCATCACCACCACGTGACCTATACCGACGAGGCCCTTGTGGCGTGTGTCAAATTGACAGACCGTTACGTGACAGACCGATTTATGCCTGATAAGGCGATTGACGCGATGGACGAGACGGGTTCCCGTGTTCATCTCTCCAATGCCCAGATCCCACCAGAGATCCTAGAACTGGAGAAAGAGATTGCCCACGTGAAGGATCGTAAAAACGCAGCCGTCAAGAGTCAGGACTTTGAGTTGGCAGCAGGCTATCGTGACCGTCAGACGCAGTTAGAGACCAGTCTGAAGGAACTGAACATGAAGTGGCAAAGCGGCGAGAACGAAGAGCGTCAAGTGGTAGATGCCGAACAAGTAGCCAATGTGGTGTCGATGATGACAGGTGTTCCCGTGCAGCGTATGGCTGAACAGGAGGGTGTCCGTCTGAAAGGCATGATGGATGAGTTAAAGGGTGCCGTTATCGGACAGGATAAGGCTATTGAGAAGATGGTGAAGGCCATCCAGCGCAACCGTGTGGGACTGAAGGAACCCAACCACCCTATCGGCGTGTTCATGTTCCTCGGACCTACGGGTGTAGGCAAGACCTATCTGGCCAAGAAACTGGCTGAATTTATGTTCGGCAGCAGCGATGCGCTCATCCGTATCGACATGAGCGAATATACGGAGAGTTTCAACACCTCACGCCTCATCGGTGCCCCTCCAGGCTATGTAGGCTATGAGGAAGGCGGACAGTTGACAGAACGCGTACGTCGTCATCCCTACTCCATCGTCCTGCTCGACGAGATTGAGAAGGCTCACTCCAATGTCTTCAACCTCCTGTTGCAGGTGCTCGACGAAGGACGTCTGACCGACGGTAACGGACGGTTCGTGGATTTCCGCAATACCGTCATCATCATGACCTCGAATGCTGGTACCCGCCAGTTGAAGGATTTCGGACGTGGTGTTGGTTTCAGTGCTTCCGGCAGTACAGGACTGATGCTCAACGAACAGGATAAGGAGCATGCCCGCAACATCGTACAGAAGGCACTTTCTAAACAGTTCTCGCCAGAGTTCCTGAATCGTCTGGATGAGATCATCACCTTCGACCAACTTGATATGGAGGCTATCAAACAGATCATCGATATCGAACTGAAGGAACTCTTCCAGCGCATCGAACAGATTGGCTACCACATCGACCTCTCGGAAGAGGCGAAGGAGTTTGTGGCTTCGAAAGGTTACGACGTGCAGTTCGGAGCTCGTCCATTAAAACGCGCCATACAGACTTACATAGAGGATGGCATCAGTGACCTTATCGTCAATGGCAACCTCGAACCAGGTGCCACGATCCACATCAACCTCAAAGAAAACAAAAATGAGTTAGCGTTCTGCTAACTCATTTTTTTATAACTTTAATGCTTCGCATCGAGACCTCTCACGCTCGGCAAAACCCAAGCACGCTTGGTTTTGCCCTCGCTTAATCATAAATTTGATGCTTCGCATCGAGACCTCTCACGCTCGGCAAAACCCAAGCACGCTTGGTTTTGCCCTCGCTTAAACGAGGCCTTCACACTCCTTAACCCACAACGTGTAGGAGGCATCGCTCGGCATGCGCCAGTCGCCTCGGGGCGAGAGGCTCACACTACCCACCTTCGGACCGTCAGGCAGACAAGAGCGTTTGAACTGCTGCGTAAAGAAGCGGCGACAGAAGGTTGTCAGCCATTTCTTAATCGTGGCATCGTCATAATTACCCTTAAAGGCTTTCTGGGCCATCACGAAGATTTTCTTGGGACCAAAGCCGTAGCGCAGGAAATAATAGATGAAGAAATCGTGCAACTCATACGGACCTACTAGGTCTTCCGTCTTCTGCTTGATATGTCCGTGTTCATCGGCAGGGATCAACTCAGGCGAGATAGGCGTGTCGATGATATCCAACAGGGTATCCGTAGCCATCTCCCCAGCGACGTAACTCACCAGATAACGGATGAGCGTCTTGGGAACACCAGCATTCACGCCGTACATCGACATGTGATCGCCATTATAAGTGGCCCAGCCTAAGGCTAGTTCAGAGAGATCACCTGTACCTACCACCAGTCCATTCACCTGGTTTGCCACATCCATCAGTATCTGCGTCCGTTCACGAGCCTGACTGTTCTCGTAAGTAATGTCATGCTGACTGATATCATGGCCTATATCCTCGAAATGCTGTGTGACAGCCTTGGCGATACTGATTTCGCGGATGGTAACACCTAATGTCTGCATCAGTTTCATGGCATTATTATAGGTACGATTCGTCGTACCGAAACCCGGCATCGTGATACCGATGATGCCCTTGCGGTCAAGACCTAACTTATCGAAAGCCTTCACGGTGACGAGCAGGGCGAGAGTTGAATCCAGTCCGCCACTGATACCGACAACCGCCTTCTGGGCATTGATATGATAGAGGCGCTTGGCAAGTCCTCCCACCTGTATGTTGAGCACCTCCTCACAGGTTGTCTGCATGTCTTCCTCTTTCGGAATAAAGGGGTGTGGATCGATGTCACGAATGAGTTCAAAACCCTTAGGCACCACAGGTTTCGCCGTCACCTGTACAGCAGTAGCGCCACGCTGGGCATTGATGAAGGTGGTGTTCTGGCGGCGCTCCGTGCGCAGTTTCTCTACATCAATCTGACTTACCAGTAACTGGGGCTGCAAAGAGAACCGTTCACCCTCAGCCAGCAGTTTGCCGTTCTCGAATATCATCGCATTGCCGCCATAAACCACATCCTGCGTTGACTCTCCGAAGCCGCTGCCTGCATAGACATAGCCGCTAATGGTGCGTGCACTCTGCTGAGCCAACAGAGAACGCAGATAACGGTGCTTGCCTATCAGTTCGTCGCTGGCAGAGAGGTTCAGGATGATATCGGCACCTGCCAGAGCGAGGTTATTACTGGGTGGGATAGGTGCCCACACATCCTCGCAGATCTCCACACCAAACATCACATCGTCGCTGGTCTTGAAGAGAACTGGCTCAGCACTCACATGCACCCTACTGCCTGCCAGATAGATGTCACAGGGGTTCAGGTCCTGCGCTGAGGCAAACCAGCGTTTCTCATAGAACTCGCCATAGTTGGGCAGATAGGTCTTCGGCACCACCCCCAGCACCTGTCCGCGCTGGATGATGACGGCACAGTTGTAGAGCAGACCATTGATGACGATCGGGGCACCCACGATGAGTATCGTATCGAGTTTGCGGGTGAAGTCGAGCAGTTGGATGACGCCCCCTTCCGCCTTGTCGAGCAACAACTGTTCACGGAACAGATCCTGACAGGAATAGCCCGTCAGACAGAGTTCCGGGGTGACCATCACCTCCACGCCCTTCCCTTCGGCCTGAGCCAACAGACTCTCTATCTGCAACACGTTGTAGTCCACATCTGCCACCTTAACGGTAGGCACGGCTGCTGCCACATTGACAAATCCGTATTTCATAAGCATTCATATTTTGATTGTTAGCGATTCTTGTGACTGAGAAACCAGCGGTGGGTGTACTGATAGAGTAGCAAGGCAGCCACCGCCAGTCCTAATGCCGAATACAACACCTGTTCACGGTCCGTCTGGAATACCGCGTAGCCGAGACCGATGCCAAAGGCAAGACCACTCTCCCACCCGAGCATATACGTAGACTGCGACGTGCCACGCTGACAATGACGGCTCAGTTTGATGAAGAACAGCAGGAAGCGCGAGCCGATGACGCCTAATGCAAAACCCATGAACAGCGGCGACACATAGCCTACCACCGCCTGACTGCGCGTCAGCGACATCAATAGGGCGGCAATGCCCAGCACCAGGCCTGACACCACCTCACTCTTCAAGTCCGCCTCACGGAACATGAACCGCTGTGCCAGGATAGCCATCAGGAAACCCGCCATCATCATCGAATAGAACTGCAACGTGAGCGGCAGCGACAGCACCAGTCCTGCGGCAAGGGTCACGAGCAATAGGTTGACAAACAGTACAAAACCCTGCGGCAAAAGGAAACGATCGAGACTGACACTATGGACATGCTCCTCAGGAGCCCGGAAGGGGAAATGCACCAACAGGATGAGGATGACAGCCAACAGGGCGCACCCGCCAGACACCAACAGCACCACGGGAAAACCAAACTTCGGCCCGATAATCAGTGCCGTCATCGGCCCTAACGAGAGGGAGAACCGTGCAAACCACGAGGCTGCATGATTCGCCTCTGTACGTTGGAACGACTCACTGGTATCTATAATTAAGGTACTCGCGAGAACCATCTGTGCCAGTCCGAAGACAGCCCCAAAGAGTACCCGCAGCACCAACAGCAGTGTCAGGTTACCTGCATCCTCCTGTGAGCCATCCAGATAATAGAATCCGCCGAGACATGCCATCATCAACAGCACCGCCCAGACGCACACCATATTCCTGCGGAAACGCTGCACGAGATACGAGGTGAAAGTCCCCAACAGGAAGAGTCCTATGCCGAAAGCACCCATCACCCAACCCGTCTCCGTCATACTCAGATGCTGCGACGACATCAGCCAGAGGGGCATCGTCGGAATCAGCATATAGACCGACATCGTAAGCAGCAGGTTGGCAAAGGCCATACGCCAGAAGTCATGATGCCAGAGACGGATATGTACGGGAGTATTTTGCGAATTCATAACAGTCTATTTAAAGTCTCGAAGTCCACCTTCCGGTAGTCAGCAATCTGCATGTCCGAGAGCGGAGCAATGCGTTCTACGGTATTGGTGGTAGCCACACCAACCACCTTCATCCGGGCAGCACGTCCAGAGCGCAAACCATTAAAACTATCCTCGAACACCACACACTCATCCGGCTGGGCATCAAGTCGTTGCGCCGCTTTAAGATAGCAGTCTGGATCAGGCTTGCTCCGCTCAAAATCCTCTGAGGTGAGAATGGCATCAAACAAATCCTTGAAGTTCTTCTGATGCCTGTACACGCTCTCCATCTTCGGCACGTTACTGCTCGTTACCACAGCCGTACGTACCCCATGACGGTGCAGATCAGAAACCAATTCCTCGAAGCCCTCGATATAGTCGTAGTGCATCTGCTGCTCATAAGCATTCAGACGGTCTGTGATGACCGCCTGCTCTGACAGCAGAGGCCCGCTGAACCACTGGTCGTAAATCTCCGTCAGCGTCATACCCTTGATCTCGTTCTCTAATCCGGGATGCTCCGGATGGTACAGCCGACACTGACTGCCCCAGAACACAGAGTACTGCGGCTCCGTGTCAAACACGACGCCATCGAGGTCGAAGAGGACTGCTTTCAGAACGTTTTCCTTCATTTGCGTGCAAATTTCGGTGCAAAAATACAACTTTTTTACGATTTCTTTGCCTATTTCCCAATTTAAGTGTATTTTTGCACATAATTTTCTAACCAAGACCACTTTTCGCATGAAGAAATTCACATTTACCGTCCTTATGGCCTGTTTCTTCCTGGCCTGTTCCACAGATATCGACGACACCATCGTCTTCGACAACGTCACTGCCGACAAGGAAGTAAAACTGTCTAACGACGAAGGCTCACCCGTCTGCGCCATACACCTGCAGATAGCCACCGCCTCCGAGGAAAACGGACACAAGGCAGAGGTTGTCAACCGCATCATCCAGAAACGGTTGCTCAACATGGAGGAACTCACCATGCAGCAGGCCGCCGACTCGTTTGCCAACACCTATGCCACTACTTACCTGTGCAACCTCCTGCCCCTCTACAATCAAGACCGTGCCGACACCGCCAAGCGCTCCTGGTATGAATACCACTATGTCATCACCAGCGAGGCCCGTCAGGGCAGCAAGAGCACCATGGCCTTCATCGCCAACACCGACTACTACGAGGGTGGTGCCAACAGCGTGAACCTGCGCACCGCGATGAACTTCGACATAAAGACAGGTCGCCTGATGGGACTCAACGACATCTTCGTGCCCGGCTATGAGAACCTGCTCAACGCCATACTCCAGAAAGCCCTCTGCGAGAAGGTTGGCGTCGCCGATATCTCCGACCTGCGCCAGAAAGGCTACCTCGTGGGGATGCAAATGTTCCCCTCCGAGAACTTCATCCTTGAAGACGAGACCATCACCTTCATCTACAACCCCTCCGAGATTGCACCCCGCACGCTGAGCGAAACAGAACTCGTCATCCCCCTGAGTGACCTCGAACAGATTCTGCGTAAAGAACAGAAGTCATGACAGCCCTCATAGAGAAATATTTCCCCCACCTCACTGATGTCCAGCGACAACAGTTCCAGAGTCTCGACGCTCTCTATCGAGACTGGAACGCCAAGATCAATGTCATTTCACGCAAGGATATCGACAACCTCTATGAGCACCACGTGCTCCACTCCCTCGCCATCGCTAAGGTCATCAACTTCCGTTCTGGCACCCGTGTGCTCGACTTCGGCACGGGTGGTGGTTTTCCTGGCATCCCCCTCGCCATCCTCTTTCCTGAGGTAGAATTCAAACTCATCGACGGCACAGGCAAGAAAATACGTGTCGCTCAAGAGGTGAGCAGCGCTATCGGTCTTACCAACTGTCATCCAGAGCACCTGCGTGGCGAGGACGAAAAGGATCAGTTCGACTTCGTCGTGAGCCGGGCCGTCATGCCCCTCCCCGACCTCGTTAAGATTGTCCGCAAGAATATTGCCAAGCCGCAGCAAAATGCACTCCCCAATGGTATCCTCTGTCTCAAGGGCGGCAATCTCCAGGGCGAGACACAAGCCTTCCATAAGATTGTGCAGACCACCGATATCAGTACCTTTTTTTCCGAGCCCTGGTTTAAGGAACAGAAATACGTCATTTACCTGCCGATATGATCACCGTCAAGCGTTTTACCTGTAATATGCTCGCCGAGAACTGCTATGTGGTGAGCGATGACACCAACGAGGCTGTCATCATCGACTGTGGCGTGATGTATCAGGAAGAAGGCACTGCCATCACCCAGTACATCCATGAAAACGGTCTACACCCTGTCCACCTGCTCTGTACCCACGGTCATTTCGACCATTGCATGGGCAACGGACTCATCTACCATGAATTCGGTCTGAAGCCCGAGGTACATACCGGCGACCAGTTCCTTATGGAAACCATGCAGCAGCAGACCACCGATATCCTCGGTGTCGCCCTACCGATGGATGTGCCGCCCGTAGGCCGATACCTCACCGACAGCGACGTCATCACTTTTGGCAGCCATACCCTGCGCATCCTCCACACCCCAGGTCATACGCCGGGTGGGGTCACCTACTATTGTCAAGAAGAGGGCATCGCTTTCAGTGGCGACACCCTCTTCCGCATGAGCATCGGGCGAACTGATTTCGAGGGAGGCTCCTACGAGCAGATCGTCCACTCGCTCCAACAGGTGCTCGGCATTCTACCCCCCGCCACGAAGGTCTATCCCGGTCACGGTCCGGAGACCACCATCGCCGACGAAATCCGCTACAACCCTTATATGAAATAAGGTCATAAAAACATAAAAAACCGAGGGCAGTGATGCTCTCGGCTTTTGTTTTCGTTTAGAATGGCAGGTCGTCGGCACTGCCCTCGCCTGCAGGCTCTTGAGCCGGAGGGAAGGGAGAGGTAGCAGCATCGGGTGCCGGTGGGAAGGGCGAGGCTCCTGGAGCAACACCAGCCACAGGGGCAACACCGGCTACGGGAGGCACCTGACCGCGAACCACGTTGTATGCACGGATCTCGTTGAACCAACGGCCATTGTACTCATGGGCGTCGATATCGAACTGGATGGTGATATCCTCGCCATTCTGGATGTTAAACTGCTTGATGCGATCCTCGCCGAAAATACGGAAGACACACTTACGGGGATACTGTCCTGGCACCTCGATGACATACTCCTGCGACATCCAAGGATTACCAGTGCGGGCTGACACGCCACTGTTTGCCGGAAGCACGGCAATGATTCTACCTGTTAATTCCATTGCTTGAAATGTTTTTATTTGTTGTTTTTTCTGTTTTCAGGTTGCGAAATTACTAAAAATAGTTTGAAAAATGGAATTTTCCAATGTTTTTTTTGTAGATAACAACGTTTTTTTGTACTTTTGTACTCAATAATAAATAAGGTATCAAAAACAAAAGACAACAATATCTATGAGATTTACATTATCAAGCACCGCGCTGAGCAACAAACTCTCAGCCCTTTCAAAAGTGATTAACAGTAAAAACGCCCTCCCCATCCTGGGCGACTTCGTGTTTGACATCCAGGGACAGACCCTGACACTGACCGCCTCGGACAGCGAGAACACGATGCGCACCACCATCGAACTGACGGAGAGCGAGGGCGACGGACGCTTCGCCATCGGCAACCACGACGTATTGGAGGCCGTGAAGGGTTTCTCCGAGCAGCCTATCACCTTCGACGTGAATCAGGAGCAGAACCTGGCGAAGATCAGTTATCAGAACGGACTCTTCTCGCTGCCTATCGAGAACGCCGACGAGTTTCCCATACCGCAAGGCGTGAGCGAGAATGCCAAGAGCATCACACTGCCCAACAGTCTGCTGGCAGAAAACATCAACCGCACCATCTTCGCTACGGCACAGGACGAACTGCGCCCCGTGATGAATGGCATCTACTTCGACCTGACACCCGACTGTTTGGCAGTAGTGGCCAGCGACGGGCACAAGTTGGTACGCAACAAGGTGTTTGCCATCAAGAGCGAGGAGCCTGCCGCCTTCATCCTGCCGAAGAAGCCAGCCAACCTGCTGCGCAATCTGTTGGGTAAGGATGGTGGCGATGTGACCATCCGCTTCGACGAGCGTAATGCCGAGGTGAACTACGGCGACGGCATCATCCAGTGCCGACTCATCGAGGGCCGCTATCCCAACTACAACAGCGTGATTCCTCAGGGCAACCCCAATGAGATCCGCATCGACCGACAAGGACTGTTGGCAGCCCTGCGCCGCGTGCAGCCGTTTGCCAACGATTCCAGCAACCTGATCCGCTTCCACGCAGAAGGTACCACCCTGCAACTCGACGCAGAGGACTACGACTTCTCGAAGACCGCTACGGAGCGCGTGGCCTGCGAATACAACGGCAAGCCCATGAGTATCGGTTTCAAGGGTTCTGCCTTCATCGACATCCTGAGTAACTTCGAGAGTCCGGAGGTAATCATCCAGTTGGCCGATCCCAGTCGTGCCGGTCTGGTGCTACCCTCAGAACAGCCTGAGAACCAGGATGTGCTGATGCTGATGATGCCCATGCTAATCAACGACTAAATGAAACTGAATCTGACAAAGCCTCTGGTCATCTTTGACTTAGAGACAACGGGTCTCGACATTGTGAAGGCCCGTATCATTCAACTATCCTATATCAAGGTACATCCTGACGGACGAGAGGAGCGTGGCGACATGCTCCTCAACCCTGAGGAGCCCATACCGTCGTTTGTAACGGAACTGACGGGTATCAGCAACGAGGATGTGAAGGACAAGCCTACTTTCAAGCAGGTGGCCGCCCAACTGGCTCATCTCTTCGGGGGCAGTGACTTTGGCGGTTTCAACAGCAACGGCTACGACATTCCCCTGTTGGCGGAAGAATTCCTGAGGGCAGGCGTCGACTTCGATTTCTCGAAGTGCCGCATGATCGACGCGATGAACATCTTCCGTAAGATGGAGCGCAGAAACCTGGCTGCCGCCTATAAGTTCTACTGCGGTCGAAAGATGGAGGAAGACTTCGAGGCCCACCGTGCCGACCAGGATACCGAGGCTACCTACCGTGTACTCATGGGTGAACTGGACAAGTATGCCCCTGGAGCCAATCCCGACGAGCCGGAGAAGGTGTTGGAGAACAATATGGACTGCCTGCACGAGTTCTCGAAGATGAACAACAACGTGGACTTTGCCGGGCGCATCGTCTGGACGGAAGTGAAGGATGCCAGCGGCAATATCGTCACCGACAAGGACGGCAAGCCCGTGATGGTTGAGACCTTCAACTTTGGCAAGTACAAGGGAATGCCTGTAGCCGACGTACTGTACAGGGATCCCGGCTACTACGGTTGGATGCTGAACGGCGACTTCACCTACAACACGAAACAGGTGTTGACACGCATCCGCCTGCGCAGCATGCAAAAGTAAGAAGGTAAAAAAGTAAGAAGGTAAAAAGTGAGAACTAGATATTTAACCAAGGTACAAACGCAGGTAATGGGAGTTTTACTCTTTTACCTTTTTACCTTTTCACCTTTATCTGCCCAGGAGTTGCAGATGAAGGTGACGGTGAACCACAGTAAGATATCGGGCAACAACTCGGTGTTCGACAACCTGCAAGAGACATTAGAGCAGTTTATAAACGAGCGCCAGTGGACGGACCTGCAGTTCCAGAGGAACGAACGCATCCAGTGCAACCTGAATATCACCGTGAACAAGTACGTGCGCGGAGAAAATAAGTTCGAGTGCTCGGCCATCATACAGGCCAACCGTCCCGTTTTCAACTCCACCTACACCACCACCTTATATAATAATAAGGACAACGACTTCCACTTCGAGTTTGCGGAGTTCGACCAACTGAACTACAACGACGAGACGGTAGACAACCAACTCACGGCACTCATCGCCTACTATGCCTACCTGATCATCGGCCTCGATCTCGATAGTTTCTCACCTCTTGGTGGCAGCGACATCCTGCAACGCTGTATGTATCTGGTGAACAACGCGCAGAATCTCGGTTTCCCAGGATGGAAGTCGTTTGAGGACTCACGCAACCGTTTTGCCATCATCAACGATTACTTGGACGAAGCGATGAAACCATTCCGCCAGATGCAGTACGACTTCTACCGCAAAGGGCTCGACGAGATGGCGAGTAATGCGGAGCGCGGACGTACGGAGATATCGACGACACTGACGGAGAACCTGAAAAAAGCCCACTCAGAAAAACCATTGAGTCTTTTGCCGCAGATATGGCTCGACTACAAGAAGGAAGAGTTGGCCAGCATCTACAAGGGCAAGGGGACACAGAAGGAGAAGGAAGCCCTGCACGAACTGCTGATGAGTATCAACGCTTCGCAGAGCAATACCTGGGACCAAATCACACAATAATGCTGAAACACCTCTATATCAAAAACTTTACGCTGATCGACACCCTCGACATTGACCTGTATGCCGGTTTCTCCGTCATCACGGGAGAGACGGGTGCGGGCAAAAGCATCATACTGGGAGCCATCGGACTACTATTAGGGCAACGTGCCGACTCGAAGACCATCAAGGCTGGCGCGGAGAAGTGCGTCATCGAGGCCCACTTCGACCTGACCCGTTACACGATGGAGCCCTTCTTCCGTGAGAATGATATAGAATACGATGCCGATGACTGCATCATCCGCCGCGAACTGACAAGTGCCGGCAAGAGCAGGGCCTTCATCAACGACACCCCCGTGCCACTGACAATGCTCAAAGAACTCGGTGACAGACTCGTGGACGTACACTCGCAACACCAGAACCTGTTGCTGAACAAACAGGACTTCCAACTCAGTGTGGTGGACATCATCGCCAACGACACGAAGGAACTGGCGCAGTACCAGCAGACCTACACCGACTATCAGACCGCCAGCAAGGAACTGGAAGCACTGCGGGACGAGATAGAGCGCAACCGACAGAACGCCGACTTCCTGCAATTCCAGTACGACGAACTGACAAGTGCCAACCTACAACCAGAAGAACTGGAGGAGTTGGAGCAGAAGAGCGATACGATGACACACTCGGAAGAGATCAAGGGAGCCCTTTATGCCGCCGACAATGCTCTGCAGGGCGATGAGAGCGGTGCGGTGGAAGCCCTGCGCACCACCATCAACGCCCTGAAAGGCATCAGCAAGGTCTTTTCTGTCGCCACCGAACTGTCGGAACGCCTCGACAGCACCTATATCGAACTGAAGGATGTGGCACAGGAGATCAGTAGTCTGTTGGAGCAGGTGGACTTCGACCCTTCAGAGTTGGAGATGGTGAACAACCGCCTCGACAGGCTCTACGACTTACAGAAGAAATACCATGCCGACAGCATCGAGGAACTCATTGCGCAGCGTGATGAGATCGGTCAGAAACTCAGCCATATCGAAAACAGTGACGAGGCATTGGAAGAGATGCAGCAGAAGGTGACGCAACTGAAAGTCCGCTGCGAGAAGGAGGCACAGGCACTGACCACCCTCCGCACCAAAGCCGCCAAACAGATAGAGAAAGAGATGCAGCAACGACTTGTCCCCCTCGGGATGCCGCATGTGCGCTTCAACATTGAGATGACGAAGGATACGCTGGGGCGGAACGGACAGGACAAGGTGAGTTTCCTGTTCAGCGCCAACACCTCCACCCCACTCCAACCCGTATCGCAGGTGGCCTCAGGTGGTGAGATCGCCCGTGTGATGCTCGCCCTGAAAGCCATGATCAGCGGTGCCGTGAAACTGCCCACCATCATCTTCGACGAGATAGATACCGGTGTGAGCGGTAAGATAGCGGAGAAGATGGCAGAGATCATGCGCGAGATGGGACAGCAGGAACGCCAGGTGATCAGCATCACCCACCTGCCCCAGATAGCCGCCATCGGCACGCACCACTATAAGGTGTCGAAGGAAGAGAGCGCACAAGGCACCATCAGCCGTATGGAGGAACTGACACCCGAAGAGCGCATCACGGAGATTGCCCAGATGCTCAGTGGCAGTAACGTTACCGATGCCGCCATCCAAAACGCAAGACAACTATTAAAGATAAAAGAGTAAAAAAGTAAAAAGGTAAAAGATATGAGAACAGAATATTATAATAAGGTACAAAGGCGGGTAATGGGAGTTTTACTTCTTTACCTTTTTACCTTTTTACCTTTACAAGCACAGCCCAGTTGGGTGAAGAAAGCCACGAAATCGGTATTCACCGTGAAGACATTCAGTGCCGACGGTTCACTGATTGGGAGCAGTAACGGTTTCTTTACAGGTACCGACGGCGAGGCCATCAGTAACTTTGCCCCCTTCAAGGGCGCCTCGCGTGCCGTCATCATCGACGCGGCAGGCAAGGAGTTGCCGGTGAGTACCATCATGGGTGCCAACGACATGTACGACGTGGTGAAGTTCCGCGTGGCTGCCAACAAGACGCAGCCACTCACCATCGCCACCGAGATAGCCCCGACGGGAAACACCGTCTGGCTGCTGCCCTACCGCGAGACGAAAGTCATCAAGAGCGGTGCCGTGCGCAAGGCCGAGACCTTCCAGGAGGAATATGCCTACTACACCATTGCCATGCAGACACCCGAGACAGCCGTGAGTTGTCCGTTGCTGAATGAAGCCGGTGAGGTAATTGGTCTGATGCAACAGCCGGCCTCAGCCACCGACTCGCTGAGTTACGCTGTCAGTGCCCGCTTTGTAGACTCTCTGAAAGTGACAGGATTCAGTCTAAGCGACCCGACACTGAAGATGACAGCCATCAAGAAGGAACTGCCCCAAACGCTTGAAGAGACCAACCTGCTCGTCTACCTGGCAGGCTCGGCTGTCGACTCTGCCACCTACGTGGGTCTGGTGGACGATATGATTGAGAAATTTCCCGATGCCCCCGAAGGCTATGTGTACCGCGCAGAGATTGCCGCCAACACCGCCAACTACACGGCAGCGGATAAAGATATGACCCAGGCGCTGAAAGTGGCCGAGGCGAAAGACGAGGTGCTGTTCACTTATGCCCGTATGATCTACAACAAGGAAATCTACCAGTCCCTGCAACCCTACGAGCCCTGGACGTTTGACAAGGCGCTGGCCCAGATACAGGAGGCCTACGGCATCAATCCCCAACCTGCGTATAGGCAACTGGAAGGTAATATCCTCTTCGCCCAGAAGAAATACGACGATGCCTACAACATCTTCATGGAACTGACGAACTCGAACATGGACAAGGCAGAAATGTGGTACGGTGCCGCCCGCTGCAAGGAGATGCAGAAGGACACCACTGCCATGCTCGCCCTGCTCGACAGTGCCGTCAATGTCTTCACCAAGCCCTATCTGAAACAGGCTGCGCCCTACCTCTGGACACGCGGCAACAAGCGCTTCGACTGCGGCAAGTACCGCGAAGCCGTGGCCGACTTCAATGAATATGAGAAACTGATGGCGACTCAGGTGAACGCCCGCTTCTATTATATCCGTCATCAGGCAGAGATCGAGGGGCGCCTCTACCAGCAGGCCCTCAACGACATCAACCGCGCCATCCAGATGGAGCCGAAGGAGACGCTCTACTACGCAGAAAAGGCCTCGCTGCAAATACGTGTGGGACAATACGACGATGCCATCGGCACGGCGGAGGAACTGCTCGCCCTCGAACCCGACGGCAGCAACGGCTACCTGTTCAAGGGTCTGGCCTTGTGTCTGAAAGGCAACAAGAAGGATGGTTTGGAGTTGCTTGGAAAGGCCAAGGAGATGGGCGACCCACAAGCAGAAGGACTGATAGAAAAGTACAAATAATAAATAGGCTGCACCGGACGTGCAGCCTATTTTCATCTTCAGAACGGCACCTGACCGTCGTTCTGCGGTGGTACGTTGAACGGGTCGTATCCCACCGGTGGCTGTTGCTCACCATTGATCTTCGAGCCCACAATCTCACCACCCATATTTGGAGAGGCCTTCCGCCCGCTAAGGCGCGAGTCCTCCGGATTCTCAAATCGCGTATATTCCCCTCGGAATGTCAGCAGCACATCGCCCGTGGCACCCTTACGGTGCTTGGCAATAATGATCTGCGCCATACCGTGCAGGTCGCGCCCATTGTCATCCTGATAGATATGATAGTATTCAGGACGGTGCACGAAGATCACCATGTCGGCATCCTGCTCGATGGCTCCCGACTCACGCAGGTCACTGAGTTGCGGACGCTTGCCTTCGAGTCCTTCGCGGGCCTCCACACCACGGTTCAACTGCGAGAGCGCGAGGATGGGGATGTCCAGTTCCTTGGCCAGTCCCTTCAGTGATCGCGAGATGGTCGACACCTCTTCCTGACGCGACGAGAAGCGCATGCCGTTGGCATTCATCAGTTGCAGATAGTCTATCATGATCATCTTCACGCCGTGCTCACGCACCAGCCGGCGCGCCTTCGTACGCAGTTCAAACACGGAGAGACCCGGTGTGTCGTCGATATAGATAGGTGCATCGAGCAGCGTGTTCACCCGCTTGTCCAGGCGGTCCCACTCGTCAGGCTGCAACTGTCCGTTCATGATCTTCGAGCCTTGTATCTCGCAGGCATTCGAGATGAGGCGGTTCACCAACTGCTGGTTCGACATTTCGAGTGAGAAGAAAGCGATAGGCACGTGATAGTCGGCAGCGATGTTCTTTGCCATCGAGAGGGCGAACGAGGTCTTACCCATGGCAGGGCGCCCAGCGATAATCACGAGGTCGGAGGCCTGCCATCCACTGGTGAGGTCATCCAGTTTATGATAGCCTGTCGGCACGCCAGTCAGTCCGTCCTTGTTGGCGGCGGCAGCCTGTATGGCCTTGATGGCCTGCGCAATCACAGGGTTGATCTGCGTGTAGTCCTTCTTCATGTTGCGCTGCGAGAGTTCGAAGAGCGAGCCCTCGGCCTCCTGCATCAGGTCGTCGATATCGCTGGTCTCGTCGAAGGCCTTCGTCTCGATGACGCTGGCGAAGGATATCAACTGTCGGGCGAGGAATTTCTGCGCGATGATGTTCGCGTGGTATTCGATATTCGCCGAGGATGCCACGCGGCTGCTCAGTTCCATGATGTACGGGGGCCCGCCCACCTCATCGAGCGTGCCGTCCTTGGCCAACCGGTCGGTCACCGTCAGCACGTCGACGGGCTTCTCCGCCATCGCCAGGTCACGGATAGCGGCGTAGACCATCTGGTTGCGCGGCTCGTAGAAACTCTCGGGATAGAGTGTCTCACACACGATGGCGTAGGCATCCTTGTCGATCATCAGGGCACCAAGCACGGCCTTCTCCACATCAAGGGCCTGGGGCTGCAAGTGCCCGTAAGTATTGTCCACAGGCTGCTGCCTGCGGGTTCTGCGGCGGTTGTTGTTATCTTGTTCTGCCATTTTCTTTTAGGTTTGGGTTGCAAAGATACGAAATATTTCGGAAAGTCGTATCAATTATATAAAAAAATGCGTACCTTTGTCCCCATGATTACATTTCCCATAGCAAAGATCAACCTCGGGCTCAACGTAGTTGAAAAGAGACCCGACGGTTACCATAACCTCGAGACCGTGTTCTATCCCGTACACATCAAGGACGCATTAGAGGTCTATGAGATGGCTCCCGACTTCCCATCGCCCGTTGACTGTGACCTGAAAGTGACGAACATCCACATCGAGGGCGACGAACAGCGCAACCTTGTGGTAAGAGCCTATCAGATGCTGAAGCAGGACTTCCCCACCCTCCCGCGCATACACGCACATCTATATAAAGGTATCCCCACGCAGGCCGGCATGGGCGGAGGCAGCAGCGACTGCGGCTATATGATCACCCTGCTCGACGAGATGTTCCGGCTGGGACTCACCGAGCAGCAAATGATAGACTACGCTGCCCGACTGGGAGCCGACTGTGCCTTTTTCATTGTCAACAAGCCCTGCTATGCAGAGGGCATCGGCGAGCGACTGCAGCCCATCAGTCTCAGTCTGAAGGGCTGGTATCTGGCTGTGGTGCGCCCTGCCATCCCCGTACCCACCAAAGAGGCCTTTTCTTTGATCACCCCGCAGCATCCTGCCCGCAACTGCCGCGACATCGTGATGCAGCCAGTGGAGACCTGGCGCGACGCACTGACCAACGACTTTGAGAAGAGCGTCTTCACGCTGCATCCCGAGATTGGGGCCATCAAGGACAGACTCTACGAACTGGGAGCCACGTATGCCGCGATGTCTGGTTCAGGCTCGTCGCTCTTCGGGCTTTTCCGCCAGCCCGTGAGTCTCGATGAGTTCAACGAGGAAGGTACGTTTAAAACAATAATCCCGCTCGACTGAGCGGGATTACTTTTTTACCTTTACTGTATGCCGTCTTCGCGGAGTTTCTTCTGCCACTTCCAGGCACTCTTCAGCACCTCTTCCGTCGGTGTGTCGGCCTTCCAGCCCAACACCTTGTTGGCCTTGTCGACATTACCCCACACCTGTTCGATGTCGCCCGGACGACGCGGTGCGTATGTCCAGTTTACTTTCACGCCCGTAGCCTTCTCAAAGCCTTCCACCACTTCGAGGGTGGAGAGTCCGTGGCCCGTACCGATATTGAATATCTCAACGGCATCGGTGTCAGGCTGGTCGAGTACACGCTCCATCGCCTTGACGTGGGCCTTGGCCAGATCCACCACATAGATATAGTCGCGGATGCAGGTCTTGTCGGGGGTGTTATAGTCATTGCCGAAAATCTTCAACTGTTCACGGATACCCATTGCCGTCTGCGTCACAAACGGGATCAGGTTCATGGGTACGCCATTGGGCAGTTCGCCGATCAGGGCAGAGGGATGGGCACCGATGGGATTGAAATAGCGCAGGATGATGCTCTTGATGGGAGCCCCTGAGTGGATATAGTCATGGATAATCTCCTCGTTGATCTGTTTCGTGTTGCCGTAGGGCGACATGGCCTTCTGCACGGGTGCATCCTCCGTAACCGGCAGATACTCCTGCGAGGGCTGGCCATAGACCGTACAACTCGACGAGAAGATGATGCCCTTCACATCGTACTTCGGCATCAGTTCCAACAGGTTGATGAGCGACACCAGATTGTTACGGTAGTACATCAGCGGCTTTTCCACGCTCTCGCCCACAGCCTTCGAGGCGGCAAAGTGGATGATACCCTCTATCTTCGGGTATTTCTTGAACACCCCTTCCAGCGCTTCCATATCGCAGCAGTCCACCTTCTCAAAGGCTGGACGGATGCCCGTTATCTTCTCAATGCCATCGAGCACGTTCACATTCGAATTGGCGAGATTGTCAATAATCACCACCTCATAGCCTGCCTCTTGCAGTTCCACGGTAGTATGGCTCCCGATAAAGCCCGTGCCACCAGTTACTAAAATCGTCTGTTTCATCTTTTATCTGTTTATTTGTTTTTAATCGAGTCCAAATAAGATTTTCAGGCCGCCGTCGACACCTGAGAAACCCATGAAGGCAAGAGAGAGCAGTCCGGCAGAGACCATCACGATGGCCATACCCTGCATGCCCTTGGGTATCTTCACCAGTTCAAGTTGTTCACGCATACCGGCAAACGCCGTCAGAGCCAGTCCGAAGCCAATAGCCGTCGAGAAGGCATAGACCACACTCTGCAACAGGTTGTAATCCTTCTGAATACAAAGAATAGCCACACCCAGCACAGCACAATTGGTGGTAATCAGGGGCAGGAAGATACCCAACGCCTGATAGAGTGCCGGCGACACCTTCTTTAATATGATCTCCACCATCTGCACCAACGAGGCAATAACGAGTATGAAGGCGATGGTCTGCAGATACTGCAGGCCGAAGGCATCAAGCACGTATTTCTGTAGGAGCCAAGTAACGATAGTGGCCAGCGTCAGCACAAAGGCGACGGCAGCCGACATACCCAGCGAGGTGTCTATCTTCTTTGATACGCCCAGAAACGGACAGATGCCAAGGAACTGTGACAACACGATGTTGTTCACGAAGATGGCACTAATGAAAATCAGAATATATTCCATATCTTCTTTTATTTTTTCTAGGATTGCCTAGGACAGCCTAGGATAGCCTAGGCTTTCTTGACTTTATTCACGATGGCGATAAGGAAGCCCAAGGTAATGAAGGCACCCGGGGGCAGAACAAAGAGCAGGATATTGTAGGTCTCTGGCAGCAGGGTAAAACCGAAAATACTGCCGTTGCCCAAGCACTCACGACAGATGCCGAGAAGTGTCAGGCCCAACGTAAAACCAAGTCCGATACCGATACCGTCGAAGAGTGAGGCTACAGGCGGCTTCTTGGCTGCGAAAGCCTCAGCACGTCCGAGGATAATACAGTTGACCACTATCAATGGGATAAATAATCCCAATGCTGCATCGATGTCAGGCAAGAAAGCCTTGATGACCATCTGCAGGATGGTGACAAAGGCAGCAATCACGACGATAAACACAGGTATGCGGACTTTATCCGGGATGACGGACTTCAGACAGGATATCACAACATTGGTGCAGATGAGCACAGCCATCGTAGCCAGTCCCATCGACATACCGTTTACAGCGGAGGTGGTAGTTGCCAATGTTGGACACATACCCAGCATCAGGACAAACGTAGGGTTCTCCTTGACGATGCCATTCTTGATAATCTGTATTGCGTTCATACCTTATTTCTCCTAATATTGTTTGGTGGCTCCCGTCTCGCCATCTGTGGCGGGTGTTGCCTTATAAGCCTTATAGGCATTGTTGACGGCCAGCAGGAAGGCGCGACTGGTGATAGTTGATGCCGTGATAGCATCTACCTGTCCACCATCCTTCGATACAATGAGAGGTTCGGCTGGCGACTTTCCAATAATATCGCCCTTCTCGCCTTTCTGGAACCATTTGTCAGCCTTTGCACCTAATCCCGGGGTCTCAGTATGTTCCAGTAACGTATAACCCAAGATCTTACCCTCTGTGTCGAAACCTACAAGCACCTTCAGATTGCCACCGAAGCCGCCTGTAGTTGATTCTATGGCAGCACCGAGGTCTTTGCCTTGCATATCGCGCACATTATAGATGATAAACGTAAGTTCCTTGCCTTTCGCATCGTTCTGCTTCACGGTATCAACAGAGGCCACAACAACATCGTCGCATACGACGACCGATTTGATGCCGTCGGCAAGGGCCTTTTCCTTCTGCTGGGCAATAGGACCTTCCGTGAGGCTGTTCACATAGGCAAGAATACCGCCCATGATGACAGCCACTCCCGTGAGCACCAGCACCATATTGGTCAATGATGATTCTAGTTTTTTCATTTTGCTACCTCCCCGAATCGTTTTGGTTTCACATAATTGTTAATCAGCGGCGTAAACGCATTCATAATGAGAATAGCAAACGACATACCCTCAGGATAGGCACCCCAGTTACGGATGACAATCGTGAGGAAGCCGATGGCGACACCATAGATAATCTGACCTTTCGGTATCATCGGCGAAGTCACATAATCTGTCGCCATGAAGATGGCACCCAGCATCAGACCACCGGAGAGAATCACCGAGATAGGATCAGCGTAGGCGGGATTAGCCATGTGGAGCAGTCCTGCAAAGATAAATACCGTTGCAATAATGCTGACAGGGATATGCCACGTGATAATCTTCTTCCATAGCATATAAGCCAGACCGATGAGCAATGCCAGTGCACAGATCTCACCCATGGCTCCTGCACCGTCAGGATGACTGCCAATGAAAAGACTCAACGAGTCAGGCAATTGATTCAACACCGATGAATCACCGTTCTTCACAGCCTCCTTCATAATGGATAGTGGTGTGGCACCCGTCTCTGCATCAAGATACTTGTCCCACTGTCCAACCTTCGGCCACGT
>JAFZNI010000148.1 GCA_017551005.1 Prevotella sp. | reverse complement strand
AGACACAATAATGCCCCTGAAACCTCCGTCTCTGTCAATCCTACCTGCAGGCCAGCATTATCCCAACTTTCCTGAAGGGGCAGAGGCGCGAAACGTTCAAGGGCGCTCAGCACTTCTTTTATTTTCACGCTGCAAAGGTACAAAGAAAATGAGGAATGAGGAATGAGAAATGAGAAATGATGATTACATTTAAGAATTATTAACCATGATTACCACTCCGAAAGACTGGCAGAAGCCTCTACCCTATCCTCCGTCTTGTCATCGAGTTCAGGGAAGAAATCCATCCCCGTCAACTGCTCTATCTCATCGACGGTGCAGACAGCCTCCTCCATCTTCTGCTTCACACCCTCGTTGCGATAGATGAATCCAATAGCCTTGGGACTACCCTGACGACAGAGTACCACCTTGAAGAAGGCATCAGGCACCCAAACCTTATTACGTCCAATGGTCTTCTGCGTACTTTCTGGCGAGGTATAGAGTGGTCCGCAGACGATATCAATAGCCCCATACTCACGAGCCCAGTCACGACAGAGGATCTCCAAGTCGTTCCACTCGTATTTGTTCAGTCCGTGGTTCTGCGGACAGACATTCGTAAAGAGAAACGACTCCTCCATCGCCTGCTTATCCCATTTGTTGTCGCCAGCAGGACACATGTGACCTCTGTCGTAACGGGAGTTGTAGTAGTCATTGTCCGTCGCTCTCCCATCCTTGGCATCCTCATCCACCGTAAACATCTCGTCCTTACGTTGGAACGAGCCGTAGGTATGCGACTTCGTCAGATGCCACGCCACCCAGTTGGGTGTCTTCGTCTTGCTATTATAAGAGGTAGTGTAGCCCTTGCGCTTCAGAATCTGTTCAGGACGATCCTTCAGCGGAGCCGGCATCTCGTACATCACAACCACGCGCTTGTTCTGTCGATCCACCTCGACACTCGCAGCCTCCGTATTCGCCTTCGTATCATACAGTCCCGTCGCATCCTCCTGAGGAGCCACGATAGCCTCTCCACTCTTGTTCCCCTTACACGACAGCACCAGCACCAGCATCATCAGCACCGTCAGCAGTTTGCCAAACTTGTCGAAGAGACGGGAGTCGGAAAGCCAGAGGGCGATGATCAGCGCAAGCACTGACGAGGCGACGGAGGCGACAATCAATATAAGGGTGACCACAAAAGCGTTGATGGGTGTCATACCTCCAAGGAAAAGGCCACAGAGCAACAGTGGCATGGTGAAGAGAGCCGTTGTGGAGAGGTTGGCGACGGTGGGAGCAAGGATTGCCTGAAGGGCTCTGCGCACAAAGGGCATCACAGCCTTCAGATGACTGGTCCCGTTGCCCCTCAGGAACTCATACTGTTGTTCGTCGGTCTTCAGGGCAGAGACGTAGGTATTCAGACTCCGTATCATCATCGCTGTCGAATGTCCCATCAACAGGGCGGTCACAGGCACAAACCAACGGGCATCAAAGATGCGCACTGGTAATACAAGGGCGAGAAGCCACAGACTACAAAAGGCCACCCCCACAAACAATCCCACACTGACAGGCAATAATAGTTTTACACCCAGTTTACAGCGTTTTAGCACAATCCAGGCCGAATACAATGCTATCATCACTATCCAGACGATGAGGAGCCAAGGACTGTTGACACGGATCAGTGCCCACACCACCAGACAGAGCAACAACAACTGTCCTGTCATCCTGCCAACACTTACCGCGAAGCCACGGAGCAGTTTCTGGTCAGTGAGATAGAGCGCCCCTGCTGGAATCAGCAACAGAAGCAGTCCAAGAATCGTATGTATGATCATTCCTGTATTCATATTCTTAATGCGTCTAAATCAATCACTTGCTGAGCCTGTGCCACGAGTTGAGGTTTTCTGCTGGCTATCAGCACCGTTTTACCCATTGTAGCCTGTTGCAACAGGAGTGCCGTCATGCGCTGTGTCAGTTCTGGTGTCAGATGAGCAGCAGGCTCGTCGGCTATCAGTATCTGTTTGTCACCAGCCTCACGGATAGTCTGCTCTGCCAACCGAAAAATCTCCTCTGGCGACAGCGGCTCTGCCATCAGTTCAGGTTTCACGACAGGCTGCGTCGCATTCCACACGCCATACTCCTCCATCTCGCAGACAGGCGATTCAGGAGCATCCAACTGGTGCCTGAGCATCTGCATCTGTTGGGGCAGATAGACCATCATCGTACGGAAGGCATGGGCCGAGCGCACCGTCAATAGTTCTCCGTCGACACTCACGAACCCCTCCTTGACAGGCAGGAAGCCCATCAACGTGCGGATCAGCGTGGTCTTGCCAGAACCTTCCGAGCCTGTAATACAGGTCAGTTGTCCGTCCCTTGCAGTGAAGGAAAGTCCCTGTGCCAGCGTCTTTTCCCCAATGACTATCGTTGCATCCTTGACCTCTAACATCTCAATTTTTCTGCAAAAATACAAATAATTCTCAATTCACAATTCACAATTCACAATAATTTTGTACCTTTGCGCCAAAATTATGACGACAGACAAGAAAAAGGGTCTAAATCATTGGCGGTTGCCTGCTGAATGGGAACCGCAAGAAGGTGTGCAGTTGACGTGGCCGCATGCCCGGACGGACTGGGCCCCGATACTCGACGAGATCACGGCTGTCTATCATCAGATGGCCCGTGAGATAGCCGAGCGGGAAAGACTTATCGTCGTGGCTCCTGAGGATGCAGCCTACGACATGTTACGTATCGTCTGCGACACCAACGATACCTGGGCCCGTGACCACGGTTTCATCTCCTTGGTGGATGACGAGGGGCACCGTCGCCTGCTCGACTACCAGTTTAACGGCTGGGGCGAGAAGTTCCCTGCTGAACTCGACAATGCGATTAATCGTCGTCTCTATGATCTGGGTGAACTCGAAGGTGAATACGTCGACTGTCTCGACTTCGTGTTGGAAGGCGGTTCCATCGAGAGCGACGGCAAAGGCACGATCTTTACCACGAGTCAATGTCTGACGGCTCCCCACCGTAACGATTCTCTTAAAAAAAGTGAAATCGAACAGCGTCTCATACAAGATTTGGGCGCCTCACGCATTATATGGATAGACTACGGCCATCTGACGGGCGATGATACCGATGGGCATATCGACACCCTCGTGCGCATCTGTCCTGACGATACCATTCTATATGTGGGCTGCGACGATACTAAGGATGAACAGTATGACGACCTCAAGCGGATGGAAGCACAACTCCAAACCTTCCGTACCCTCGATGGCAAGCCCTATACCCTGAGAAAGTTGCCCATGCCCCACCCCATCTACGACGGAGAAGACAGGTTGCCTGCAACCTATGCGAATTTCCTCGTCATCAACGGTGCCGTGCTCTGTCCTACCTACGGACAACCCGACCTCGACAGTGAGGCCCTGCGCATCATCGGTGAAGCCTTCCCTGAGCGCGAAATCGTGGGAATCGACTGTAGACCAGTGATTAAGCAGCACGGCTCGCTCCATTGTTGTACCATGCAATATCCAAGCGTATGAAAGAACTGAAGATAGGATTCCTCCAGCAGCACAACACTGCTGACACCAAAGACAACATCCTCCGACTCTGTGAGGGTATCAGCGACCTCGCCAAACGGGGCGCACAACTCATTGTGCTTCAGGAACTGCACAACTCGCTCTACTTCTGTCAGGTGGAGAGTGTCGACAATTTCAACCTCGCGGAGCCCATCCCAGGCCCCTCTACGAAGGTCTTCGGCGAACTGGCCAAGCAGTTCGGGGTGGTCATCGTCACCTCACTCTTCGAGAAACGGGCCCCAGGTCTCTACCATAATACAGCCGTCGTTCTGGAGAAGGACGGCACCATCGCAGGCACCTACCGTAAGATGCACATCCCCGACGACCCCGCCTACTACGAGAAGTTCTACTTCACCCCTGGCGACCTGGGCTTCCATCCCATCGACACCTCCGTAGGACGCCTCGGCGTGATGGTCTGCTGGGACCAGTGGTATCCTGAGGCCGCCCGTCTGATGGCCTTGCAGGGTGCAGAAATCCTTATCTATCCTACTGCCATCGGCTATGATTCGAACGATACACCCGAGGAACAGCAGCGCCAACGTATGGCCTGGCAGACCGTACAACGGGGACACGCCGTCGCCAACGGTCTCCCCGTCGTCGCCGTCAATCGCGTGGGATTCGAGCCCACAGCCGGAGAATCCGAAACATCCGGCATCCAGTTCTGGGGCACTTCCTTCGTGGCAGGGCCTCAGGGAGAGATTATCTACGAGGCCTCAACCGACGACGAGGAGAGCATCATCGTGGAGATAGACCTCGACCACTCCGAACAGGTGCGACGCTGGTGGCCTTTCCTCCGCGACCGTCGCATCGACGACTACACCGACCTTACACGCAGATTCATCGACTAAAATAATATCAGATATGAAAAAAATGATTTCACTGGCCCTGATGGCCATCACACTGTTGCCGACAACGATTCTGGCACAGGAAACAAAAAACACCAACGACTTGAATGCCGACGATTTGGAGATAGAATTAGTGCCTGACAACGATTTCAAAGCCTACGTCAAGGCCGACCTCGTTAGCCACTACATGTGGCGTGGTATCGATATGGGCGGTATCAGCATCCAGCCAGAGGCTGGCATCTCCTGGAAGGGACTCTCCCTCTCCGCCTTTGGCAATGCAGGTTTCGCCAAAGAAGACCCGCAGGAGTTCGACCTCACACTCGGCTATGTGTATAAGGGCTTCAACATCGGCATCACCGACTACTGGGCCACTGGCACAGACCCTCAGAACCGTTATTTTTTCTATCAGGACAAGGAGACGGCCCACCAGTTCGAGGCCAACCTCGGTTATACGTGCAAATACGGTTCCATACAGGCCTACACGATGTTCTGGGGCAACGACTACAAGATCAACGGTGACCGTGCCTACTCCACCTATGTAGAACTCTCCGTACCTTTCCGTGCAGGCGGTCTCGACTGGGATGCCCGCGTCGGTATCACACCCATGGAGAGTGCAGGCTATACCACCGTCCTCACCATATCAAGCATCTACGGGGACATGTCCGTCCTGGAGCCCCATTACTTCTATGGCGAGGGTTTCACCTGTAACATGGCCTCCATCCGTGCCACGAAGAATCTGCAGTACAAGAACCTGCGTCTGCCTATCTTCGCAGAGATTCACACCAATCCCTATCTGCAGAAGGCCAACTTCCTCGTAGGCATCAACGTCATCGCATTCTAAAAACAACCAATATAATGAGCAATTTAAGATTTCAGGTTGTTGAGGAGGCTTTCAAGAAACAGGCCCTTGAGGTCAAGGCCCCCTCAGAACGTCCGTCCGAGTATTTCGGTAAGTACGTGTTCAACCGTCAGAAGATGTATAAATACCTGCCTGCAGATATCTATGCCAAACTCATCGATGTCATCGACAACGGGGCCCGCCTCGACCGTTCGATAGCCGATGCGGTGGCAGCAGGCATGAAACAGTGGGCCCAGGAGATGGGTGCCACCCACTACACCCACTGGTTCCAGCCCCTCACCGAGGGTACGGCCGAGAAGCACGACGCCTTCGTGGAGCACGACGGGAAGGGCGGTATGGTGGAGAATTTCAGCGGTCAACTGCTCGTTCAGCAGGAGCCCGACGCCTCGTCGTTCCCCAATGGCGGCATCCGCAACACCTTCGAGGCCCGT
>JAFZNI010000147.1 GCA_017551005.1 Prevotella sp. | reverse complement strand
GCTCGTGATGATGGGCGACGTGGACTTCTCGAATACGGATCACATCACTACAAACTTGCAGATGCGTGCCCGTAACCTGTTGCTCATCAACTCGAAGCAGGAAGACAAATCCATTGCCTTCGGCAAGGCCTACGTCAACTTCTTTGCCCGTCTGCAAGGACCGATAGACCAGATGAAGATGAGAGGACGCTTCGACGTGTTAGGCTCTACGGACATGACCTATATGTTGCTTGACTCGCCCCTGTCGACGGATAACAGGTTGGAGGAACTGGTGAAGTTCACGGATTTCAGCGACACCACACAGATGGTGGTGACACGTCCCACGCCTACAGGCTTCGAAGCCGACATGAACATCAATATCTCACAGGGGGCACACATCATCTGCAACCTGAACATCGACCAGACGAACTACATCGACCTGATGGGTGGTGGCGAACTGCGTATGATCTACAATTCGGAAGGCATTGACCTGAAAGGCCGCTACACCCTCTCCAACGGTGAGATGAAGTACTCGTTGCCCGTCATCCCCTTGAAGACCTTCACCATCAAGGACGGCAGTTACGTGGAGTTTACGGGCGACCCCATGAATCCGCGCCTGAACATCACCGCCACAGAACGCACCAAGGCCACTGTCAACAGTGAGGACGGCGCCACCCGCAGCGTGGCATTCGACTGTGGTGTGACCATCACCAAGACACTCAACGACATGGGACTGGAGTTTATCATCGACGCACCTGAGGATCAGGCCATCAGCGGCGAACTGGCCACCATGTCGAAGGAAGAGCGGGGTAAGATTGCCGTGACGATGCTGACGACAGGCATGTATCTCGCCGACGGCAATACCAGCAATTTCTCGATGAACTCGGCACTCAGTTCCTTCCTCCAGAGCGAGATCAACAATATTGCCGGCTCTGCCTTCAAGACCCTCGACCTCAGCGTAGGCATTGACAACAGCACCGACGCCTCAGGCTCCACGCACACCAATTACTCGTTTAAGTTTGCCAAACGCCTGTGGAACAACCGCCTGAATATTCAGATAGGCGGTATCGTATCGTCAGGATCCAACAACGCCATGGGACAGAACCAGTCGTTCTTCGACAATGTGACCATGGAATACCGACTGAACCAGGATGCCACCAAGAACCTGAAACTCTTCTACAACCAGAATGTCTACGACTGGTTGGAAGGCTATACGGGCGAATATGGCGTGGGCTTCGTCTGGCGGCGCAAACTGGATAATTTCTGGGATATCTTCCGTTTCTGGCAGAAAGAACAGCAACCCGCCATCCCCATGCGCCAGCCTGGCACCATGCCCATGATGCGGCGCGACAGCATCAGTACAGACACGGTAAAGGTACAACAGTAAAAAGGTAAAAAGGTAAGAAAGTAAAAAAGTAAAAAGGTAAAAAAGATATGAGAGAGAAAATATATCGTGGCATAATAAATAAGGTGGAGGGAATCGCCCTTTTACCTTTTTACCTTTTTACCTTTTTACTTTTTCTCACCTCCTGTTCGATGACGAAGAACATCCCGGAAGACGACCAACTCTTCACAGGTCTGAAGAAGATTCAGTATCTGGACGAGCGGGAGGACAGTTTCGCCACACACCTCGAAACCACAAAAGAAGAGGTGGAGGCAGCCCTCGCCACAGAACCCAACGGCTCGGTTTTCGGCAGCAGTTACTACAGCGTACCCTGGTCGTGGCACCTGTGGGTCTACAACCACTTCTCGAAGAAAGAGAGTAAGTTTGCCAAGTGGATGACGAAGTCGTTTGGCAAGCCCCCCGTGCTGATGAGTCAGGTGAATCCCACCCTGCGCGCCTCTGTGGCCAAGAGCGTGCTCCGCAACAACGGCTATTTCCGAGGCGACGTAAACTATGAGATCATCCCCCAGAAGAATCCGAAGAAGAGCAAGATACGCTATTCCGTCAGGCTCGACTCCCTCTTCACGCTCGACTCCGTGGCATACGTCAACTTCCCTGACACCATCCAGCAGTTGATTGACTCCACCAGTCAGGAGAGCCTTATCCAGTCGGGCAGTGCCTTCAGCGTGGCATCCCTCGATGGGGAACGCACCCGCATCAGCACGCTCCTGCGCAATAATGGCTACTACTATTACAACTCGAGTTACGCCTCCTACCTCGCCGACACCTTAGCCGTAGCCGACAAGACACAACTCCGCTTCCAACTGGCTGAGGGTGTCCCTGACGAGGCGCTCCACAAATGGTACATCGGACATATCGACGTGCAGTTACGCAAGTCCATGCGAGAGCAACTGACGGACTCTCTCACGCGTCGCAATTCCACCATTCACTTCAACGGCAAGCGCCCTCCCATCCGTCCCAACGTCATCCTGAGGAACCTGCGGTTACGGTCTGGTCAGGCTTTCTCATACGACAGATACGTAGAATCCACGAGCAAGATCAACGCCACAGGCGTCTTCAGCACCACCGACTTCCAGTTCACGCCCCGGACAGGAACAGACACCCTCGACCTCCGTCTGAACTGTGTCTTCGACAAGCCCTACGACTTCTATTTCGAGACGAACCTCATCGGACGCACCAGTGGACGCTACGGACCGGAGGCAAAGATCGGTTTTACGAAGCGCAACGCTTTCCGTGGAGGCGAGAAACTCGACATCAACCTGCACGGAGCCTACGAGTGGCAGAAGAGCGGCGGCTCCGACATGAGCAGTTACCAGTATGGTGCTGATGCCTCGATAGAGTTCCCACGTATCGTGGCACCCTTCTACAGCAACGAACCCCGACGGCGCGACAGTGACGGACGCCCCAGGCGCAGACGGTTCTATGCCGCCCCCACGACCTACGCCAAGGTGTCGAGCGACGTGATACGCCGTCCGCAGTATTATAAGATGCACATCGTCACTGGTGAGTGGACGTACCGTTGGCAACCCTCCGCCACCAGTCGCCACGAGTTCTCGCCACTGACGCTGAAATACCAGTACATGAACAGTCATACCGACCAGTTTGATTCCGTCATGGCCAAGAACCCCTATCTGATGGCGACGATGGAAGACTATTTCATTCCCAAGATGCGCTACACCTATACCTACGTCAGTCCCTCCCACCTGCGTCACCCCATCCGTTGGGAGACCACCATCGAGGAGTCAGGCAACCTGGTGTCGCTGTGGGATGTGCTCGCCGGCCACTCGTTCAACCAAAAGAACAAGACACTCTTCAAGACGCCCTACTCCCAGTTCGTGCGACTGGAGACAGACTTCACGAAGACCTGGAACCTGTCGTCGTCGAGTCAACTTGTGGGCCACGTGAACGCAGGTATTCTCTACACGTATGGAAACAGCGACGACGCTCCCTTCAGCGAGAACTTCTATGCCGGTGGTGCCAACAGTGTGAGAGCCTTTGGCGTGCGCCAGATAGGTCCTGGTGCCTTCGACGGTACGAGAACCACCCGTCAGGGAGCCTATCTGATGCAAAACGGCGACATGAAGTTCGTGGCCAACCTCGAATACAGGACGAATCTCTTCGGCAACCTCAATGGTGCCATCTTCCTGGATGCGGGCAATGTATGGAACCGGAAAGATTTCTTTCTCACCTACAACGGCGACGATGAAATCAACGAGGCCACACAGGAATTCATAGACACCGTCAACGAACTCTATGATGAGAGTGCCTTCAGACTCAAGCGTATGTTCAATCAAATGGCCCTCGGCACAGGTATCGGCCTGCGCTATGACCTCGGGTTCCTGGTGATCCGTCTCGACTGGGGTGTCGCCCTCCACTGTCCGTACGACACAGGCAAGTCGGGCTATTTCAACGTCAACAGTTTCAAGGATTCCCAGACGCTCCACTTCGCCATCGGCTATCCGTTCTAAATATTGAACATTGACCATTGACCATTGAACATTGAACATTGACCATTGCAAAGTTAAAAAAAGACAAGGTACACAAAAATGTTCAGTGGTCAGTGGCCAAAGTTCAATGTTTTTTCGTACCTTTGCACGCAAATTATTAAACTTCTATTATATTTTGCTTATGAAACCGACATTATTTCTTCTTGCAGCAGGCATGGGAAGCCGCTACGGAGGTTTGAAACAACTCGACGGTCTTGGCCCCAACGGTGAGACCATCATGGACTATAGTATCTACGACGCCATCCAGGCAGGATTCGGCAAGATCGTATGGGTGATCCGCAAGGACTTCGAAGAGCAGTTCCGCACACAGATCCTCTCCAAATACGAGGGACATATCCCCTGCGAACTCTGTTTCCAGGGACTGGATGCACTGCCCGAAGGCTTCAGCGTGCCAGAAGGTCGCCAGAAGCCGTGGGGTACGAACCACGCCGTACTGATGGGTAAGGACGTCATCAAGGAGCCGTTCTGTGTCATCAACTGCGACGACTTCTACAACCGCGACGCTTTCATGGTGATTGGCAAGTATCTCTCCGAACTGCCTGAGGGTGCCAGGAACCAGTATGCGATGGTGGGCTTCCGTGTGGGTAATACCCTCTCAGAAAACGGAACCGTGGCCCGTGGTGTCTGTTCCACCAATGAGAAGAACCACCTGACCACCGTTGTGGAGCGCACGGAGATTGTGCGCTGTGCCGCCGACGGCAGCAATGCCGGTGCTGCCAGCGAGCCCATCCGCTATAAGGATGAGAATGGCCAGTGGGTAGTGGTCGACGACAACACCCCTGTCAGCATGAACATGTGGGGCTTCACACCTGATTACTTCGAGTACTCAGAGGAATATTTCAAGGAGTTCCTCAGCGATCCGAAGAACATGACCAACCTGAAGGCTGAGTTCTTCATCCCGCTGATGGTCAACAAACTCATCACCGACGGCACGGCTACCTGCGAGGTGCTCGACACCACCAGCAAATGGTTTGGCGTGACCTACGCAGCCGACCGCGAATCGACGGTAGCCCGTATCCAGAAACTCGTCGACGAGGGTGTTTATCCGAACAAACTCTTTTGAATCTGTGATAATCTGTGACTTTTAAATGAACATCGATATTCTGACGGATGATCAGTTGGCCCAACTCAGCCAACTGATCTCTGTCTCACAAAACATCATCATCACCTGTCATCAGAGTCCTGACGGCGATGCGATCGGCTCTTCCCTGGCGTGGGCATCCTATCTGGTGTCCTTGGGCAAGGAGGTGACCATCATCGTGCCCGACCAGTATCCCGACTTCCTGTTGTGGCTGCCGAATACGGAGAAGATCGTGCGCTACGACAAGCATCAGGAGAAGTGCGACATGCTCTTGAAGATTGCCGACCTCGTGTTCTGTCTCGACTACAACACCCCCTCGCGGGTGGATGAGATGCAGCAGGCACTACTCGACACGCAGGCCAAGCGCGTGCTGATCGACCATCACCTGAATCCGGATGTGCCGACGGTACTGTCCATCTCCCACCCTGAGGCATGCAGCACGAGCGAGATTATCTTCCGCATTGTCTGGCAGATGGGCGCCTTCGACAGTTTGGACAAGCATTTCGCCGTCCCCGTCTATTGCGGTATGATGACCGACACGGGCGGTTTCACCTTCGCCTCCTCGCGCCCGGAGATCTTTTATATCATCTCCCTGCTGCTCACCAAGCATATCAACAAGGACAAAATCTACCGCAACGTCTATCACAACTACAGCGAGAACCGCCTGCGCCTGATGGGCTTCGTCATGTACGAGAAACTGGTCTATCTCCCTGAGTATAACGCGTCCTACTATGCCATCACGAAAGAGGAACTCCGTCGTTTCCACTTCCTCAAGGGCGACGCCGAGGGACTGGTCAACATCCCCCAGCAGATCAAGGGGCTGCGCCTGTCCATCTCCCTGCGTGAAGACACGGAGAAAAACAACCATATATGGGTCAGTTTGCGCTCCGTCGACGATTTCCCCTGCAACCAGATGGCCGAGCAGTTCTTCAATGGCGGAGGACACCTGAATGCCTCCGGTGGCCGTCTGAACTGCACCATCGACGAGGCCATTGAGACCGTCAAACGTGCCATCGTAGCCTTCAGCGACCTGCTGAAAGGTTAAAAAAAGACAAGGTACAAAAAAATGTTCAATGGTCAATGGTCAATGTTCAATGTTTTTTCGTATCTTTGCAGCCGAAATGAAGAAGATTCTATTATTTATAATAGCAGCCATCGTGGTCCTTGCCAGTTGCAATGACTACGAGACATACGGTGACCAGAAGGAAAAGGAGCGCAATGCCATCAACAAGTTCATTGCCGATTCCAGCATTACGGTCATCACTGAGGATGTCTTCAACCAGAACGGCCAGAAGACAGACCTGACGCGCAACGAGTTCGTCAAACTCGACAAGAGCGGTGTCTATATGCAGATAGTCCGTCAGGGCTGTGGCACGAAGTTGCAGAATGGCGAGACAGCCAACCTGATATGCCGTTGCGTAGAGATCAACATCATGAAGGACACGACAGGTGTGGTCACCAACGCCTTCTATGCCGCGTCCTATCCCGACATCATGCGCGTCAGTTGTACCAGTGGCACCTTCACAGCCTCCTTCACCAAGGCCGTGTCCTACAACATGTATTATTGTTATGGCAGTGCGGCTGTCCCTGCTGGATGGCTGGTTCCCCTGTCGTATGTCAACGTGGGAGTTCCACAGAATGACGACGAAGAAATCGCAAAGGTGCGCCTGATCGTTCCGCACAGTCAGGGCCATTCAGTTGCCACCTCGAATGTGTCGCCCTATTATTACGAACTCACATTACAGCGAGAAGCATAACGATTTTTCAGTAAATACATAACCCTTATGACACTCATTAAATCCATTTCAGGCATCCGCGGTACCATCGGCGGACGCACGGGTGATACCCTCAACCCCTTAGACATTGTCAAGTTCACCACGGCCTACGCGACATTTATCTCCAGAAAGTCCGGAAAGACCGGAAAAATCATTGTAGGTCGCGACGGACGCATCTCTGGCGAGATGGTCAAGAATGTGGTCTGCGGTACGCTGATGGGCATGGGCTTCGATGTCATCAACATCGGCTATGCCACCACCCCCACCACCGAACTGGCTGTCCGCATGGCAGAGGCCGACGGTGGTATCATCATCACCGCCTCGCATAACCCCCGTCAGTGGAATGCGCTCAAACTGCTCAACAGCGAGGGTGAGTTCCTGACGGCAGCCGACGGTGCAGAGGTGCTCGACATTGCTGCCCGCGAGGATTTCGACTATGCCGATGTAGACCATCTGGGGAAATATACGGAAGACAACAGTTTTGACCAGCGTCATATCGACTCCGTGCTCCAGTTAAGACTCGCTGATGTCGAGGCCATCAAGAAGCGCAAGTTCCGCGTGTGCGTGGATACCATCAATTCCGTGGGCGGCATCATCCTCCCCGAGTTGTTCAAGGCCCTCGGTGTTGACTACGAGATCCTGAATGCCGACTGCACTGGCGACTTCGCCCATAATCCCGAGCCGTTGGAGAAGAACCTCCAGGGCATCATGGACATGATGAGAAAAGGCGGTTTCGACCTCGGTATCGTCGTGGATCCCGACGTAGACCGCCTCGCCTTCATCTGCGAAGACGGTACGATGTTCGGCGAGGAATACACCCTCGTCAGCGTCGCCGACTATATCCTCAGCCACACCCCTGGCAACACCGTCAGCAACCTCTCTTCCACCCGTGCCCTGCGCGATGTGACGGAGAAGCATGGCGGCACGTACACCGCTGCTGCCGTTGGCGAGGTGAACGTCACCACGAAGATGAAGGAAGTGGGAGCCGTGATTGGCGGCGAGGGCAATGGTGG
>JAFZNI010000146.1 GCA_017551005.1 Prevotella sp. | reverse complement strand
CTTCTATATTCATACCTATTTGAAATTTGGGTGCAAAGTTAGTGCAAAATTTCGATTTAGCGAAGAGAAAGCGAATATATTTGCTTTCTTGAGCGTGAGAAATTTATCTAAATCGAGCGAAAAACCAAATTTATTTGGATTATTCCGAGCGTGAGTAACTTCGAGACGCAGTCTTAAAGGTCAGCCAAAGGCCAAAGAATGTAAGCAGGCCGTTGAGCATGAGGAGTTCATAACCAAACTTATAACCCCATAGATGTTGGGTGGTGATGTCGAGGGCATAACAGAGCAGGGGCGATGCGATACAGATATAAGGCACCAGCCTATCTTGTGGCAGCCTCTTCGTAAAGAGTCCGAAGACAAACAATCCGAGCAATGGGCCGTAGGTGTAACTTGCTAAAATGTAAATGGCATCAATGAGTGAGGTGGAGTTGATTTGTCGGAAGAGTAGAATAAAGAGCACGAAGAAGAGACACATGGCGATATGCGTCTTTTTTCTGAGTGTTTCGTTGTCAGGCTGTCTTCGGATATCCACGCAGAAGCAGGTGGTAAGAGAGGTCAGGGCAGAATCGGCACTCGAGAAAGAGGCTGCCATGATGCCGATGATAAACAAATGAGAAATGAGAAATGAGGAATGAGAAATGACGGTAGCGTTTTGGATGAAAGCAGGGAGCAGTTCGTCACCCTTCATACCGTCTGTGTTGCCAGCAAGAAGAACGAGCAGCACACCAAGGGAGAGGAACAACAGGTTGGCAGGTACGAAGGCCACACCATAAGTACACATATCCTTCTGAGCATCCTTTAGGGTCTTGCAGGTAAGATTCTTCTGCATCATGTCCTGATCCAGCCCTGTCATCACGATGGCAATAAAGGCTCCGCTAAGGAACTGCTTCCAGAAGTTATAGGGCGATACCCAATCATCGAACACGAAGATACGGCTCATCTCACTGATCCCAATGGTACTGATGGCTTCACTGACAGACAGATGCAGTTGGCTGATAGCGGAAAGAATGATGAGGATAAGGGCAGTGAAGAGGCAGAGTGTTTGAAACGAATCAGTAAACACCAATGTACCGATGCCTCCACGTCGGGTGTAGAGCCAGATGAGCAGCACCATCACCACGACATTCACCACAAACGGGATACCTGCCGGCTCGAACACAAACTGCTGTAGGATGATGCAGACCACATAGAATCTGACAGCAGCCCCCGTCATCTTCGACAATAGGAAGAAACTGGCTCCCATGAGATAGGAACGCTCTCCCAGACGCTGGCCTAAGTAAGTGTAGATACTCGTGAGGTTCAACCGATAATAGAGCGGTAGTAGTACAAAGGCTATCACCAGATAACCCACGATAAATCCCAGACACATCTGTAAATAGGTCATCTGCGACGAGAGTACCATCCCTGGTACGGAGACGAAGGTGACACCCGAGATGGATGCTCCCACCATCCCAAAGGCCACCATATACCAGGGAGCCCTGCGGTTGGCACGATAGAATGTCTCGTTGTCGGCCTTTCTGCTGGTCAGACGACTGATGCCGAAAAGCACGGCAAAATAGATCAATACGACGAAGAGTATGCTCATATTCTGCACAAAGGTACGAACTTTTAAAAAGAAACGATACAATTTGCCGGAAAAAGTTGTATCTTTGCATCGGAAATGTGTCATTCATTTAAAATATCAAATATGAAGAAAGTATTATTGACAGCGATGATGGTCGCTATGAGTGTGGGGATGATAGATGCCCAGACAGAGAAAAGGCAAGTAGTGGAAGAAGGTGGTACAGGTCCGTTCAAGTCGGAAGTGGTGGGTGATGCCTCCTGTCCTGGCTTCACGGTGTATCGTCCTCAGAACCTGAAAGAGGTGGTGGCGAAGCAGGGCGCCCTGCCTGTAATCGTCTATGCCAACGGTGCCTGTTTCAACAACAATGTGGAGATGCGCCTGTTGCTGAGCGAGGTGGCCTCCTATGGTTATGTGGCAGCAGCCATCGGTCCGTACGACGAAGCCGATGTGATGGCACAGTGGAGGGGTGTTTTGAAGTCCGCTTATCCTGAAACCAAAGGTGATGTGGTTATGGCTAATGGTGAGAAGATCCTGCCGATGACTGCCGAAGAGAAGAAGGCCCAGCAGGAGGAACAGGCCCGCCAGCGTGAGCAGGCAGCAAAGGCTGCCAAGAAAAACAAAAAAGCCAAGCAGCCGGAAACCCCACCATTCCGTACTTATCCAAAGATGCTGTTGGAAGTGCTCGACTGGCTGACAGAGCAGAATGCCGCCCAGGGCTCGGAGTACTACCATTGTCTCGCTCTGGATCATGTGGCAGCAATGGGCCAGTCGTGCGGAGGTGCTCAGGTGTTGGGCGTTGCCTATGATCCGCGCATCAAGACTTGCGTGATGCTGAATTCAGGTATCGGTGATATGGAGATGATGGGTACCACGAAAGAGAATCTGAAAAACCTCCATACCCCGATGTTCTATATGATTGGCGGCCCTGGTGACATCGCCTACGCCAATGCACAGAAAGACTACGAGCGTATAGCCGACAACATCCCTGTGGTGATGCTGAATTCGAAGGATGGTCACAGTGGCACCTATTACGAGAAATATGGTGGCAACTATGCCAAAGCGGTAGTAAAATGGCTTGACTGGCAGTTGAAAGGTCAAGTAGGGCAATCTGCCCTCTTCCTCGACGACGAATACTTGAAAATGAAATTCCCCGAGTGGCAGGGCGTTCGGAAGAATTGGTAACAAAAAGAACTCACTGAGGATTGCCCCAGTGAGTTTTTTTATATCGTTTGATTTCTTATTTCGCCTTGGCGTTCTTTTCCAAGGTCCAGTCCTTGCGCTGTAAGATGGCTGGGCT
>JAFZNI010000145.1 GCA_017551005.1 Prevotella sp. | reverse complement strand
TTGTCGATAGTGAGTTTGGCAGTGCCAATCTCCGGCTGTTGCCACCATAGGAACTGGATGGCATCGCCATCAGGGTCTTTAGAATGTGAGGCATCCAGACGAATCGTCTCGCCAGCCTTTGCGTGGATGACCAAAGGAGGAGGTCCATGATGACCGTTTATCACAACAATGGGATTATGGTTACCTTTGCCTTCGTCAGCCCATTGCATACGGGCCATGAAGTCGTTGAGTTCGTCAGGATAGAAACGCCGTTTATAGTTGATGGTGGTGCTGTGCAAAGGCTCCTGCCAACTGGTCCATGCCGTAGTCAACGAGTCGGCACACAGGCCTCGTTCATGATAGCCAGCCCATCCAGCCTGCAAAGGGTCTTCAGGGTCGTTCAGGCCATGAGGCATCACATAGAGGAAACTTGGTGTATCGCCCTCTACGCCCCATTTGTAGTTGGGATATTCTTGACCTAGCGCTCCCTTCGTCTGGATATGTTGCTGATGTTGATGCCAGTTTTGCTTGCCGAGTTCGCATTGCTCCTGCCATGTGCCCTCGTCCCAGATAAACTGCAGGTCTTCCTGAAACGCTTGGCGAAGCCACATATGGGAACTGCGGGCACGATCCATGCGATGAGCATAGTCCATATCCTGATCAGTGATGGTATAGAGGCGGAACTTGCGCACGAATACCTTCAACTCCTCTGCAGAACGTGTCTGTTTGACGCGCCAGATGGCCTGTGCCAGTGTGTTGGCGCCACCCCATGCAGCCACATAGATAGGCCTTGGGTCGTCCTCGTCTGCCAGACGAATCAGCAACTCACTGCCTGGCGAGTCGTTGCCTTCGCCAATGACCTGGATGCCACCCCGTTCACTGCCCATCACAGTACGACTCCTCAGATACTCAGCACTCGGCCAGTAACCTATCTGTTGTTTGCTGTTTTCCTTCTTGATAGACAGAAACTTCTTCTGTTTTGAACGTTTCATCAAGTTCTTCACGTCTTTTTCGTATGCATCAATCACACGGTATAGATACTGTGCCCATTCCTTGGGATACGGGTCACAGTTCCATCCCACCGACGTTATCAGCCCCTCTATCTCGAACATGTCGGCATAGGCCACCAGGTGCACCATCGACTCCATATCGTCGGGCTCCACATCACCAGGAGCAATATCCGTACACACCACCAGCCGTGGTTTCAGCGTCCCGCCATTTGGCAAGCCATATGCCGACACCCCCGTAGATAATGCCAGCAGAGTTGCTGCCATCAATTTAAGTAAGGTATTTCTATGAATCATTCTTTTTTCTTTTATACGGCTGCAAAGATAACAAGAAATCTCCGATTTCCCATTATTAATGGATTCTTTTTTCTTTTAAGCCCGTCAGAGGGCAAAGATTATGGTTATTTTGCCAAAATACTAAGTTATTTATCTAAATAAACTCGTATCTTTGCAGGCGAAAACTAATAACGAACATATAATGAAGACAAAAAGTATTCTTTTGGCTATTGCCATGGGTTTAGTGCAGCCATTAATGGCGCAACAGGATGTATCGCTTGATGGCGAGTGGAAACTGACTGTTGACGGGAAGTCTTATCAGGTGATGGTTCCCCATACCTATAATATCATGGATGGCTTGGAGGATTATGCCGGTGAGGCTGTTTATCAGCGCACATTGCCTATTACCAACGATATAAAAGGAAAGATCGTCAGACTGCATTTCGATGCTGTCTACCACGATGCTATCGTGTTAGTGAATGGTCAGAAGGTTGGCGAACACCTGAATAAAGGCTATACACCCTTCTCTTTCGATATTACCAAAGCGCTCGACTTCGACAAGGAGAATATACTTGAGGTGCGCTGTTCCAATGTCTATACCGATAAGGCTCTGCCTTATAAGCGCCATTTCGACTGGTGCAACGATGGCGGCATCTATCGGAGCGTTCGCCTCCATATCAGCGGTAAGCAATCGTTGAGATATGTACATGTTACGCCACAAGTAAATCTGGCTGACTCCACAGGCAAGGCGCGTTTCGACATCCGCCTTTGGGATGAGCGTATCAACAGTGTGAAAGGACAGTTGACAATCATCAATCGGAAGACAGGCGAGAGAGTCTATGATGAGGCCGTCGCCCTCTCCAAAAAGAAAGGCGCTACCGAGTTTTCTACTATAGTCGATATGAACAAGGTATTGCTTTGGCATTTCGACAATCCCAATCTTTATGACTTTAAGTTCACAATTCCAGGCAGTGACGAGATGCAGGATCACTTTGGCTTTCGTGAGTTTAAGATT
>JAFZNI010000144.1 GCA_017551005.1 Prevotella sp. | reverse complement strand
TATATTCCTCTCAAATTCAGAAAACTGTCATCTGTCATAACTGTCATTAGCCACTGTCTGGAGGAGAAGTTAATTGATTAGTGTTATTCAATTGTCGCAAGATACTCCGTTGCTGTCATCACAGGAATCTTCGATGCGGCAAAGTCTTTTCCATTGCGAGTGATAATGACATCGACTTTAGCCTTGAGGGCAGTGTAGTATTGTATGGCGTCTTCGAAATCTTTGAATTGTGAGGCCAAAGAGTCATCCACAGTGCGCTCATTGGTAGTAGCAACACGGGATAGTTGCCTAAAGTTAGACAGCAAATTGCGTACTCCCTCTGGGCCGTGCTTGCGAAGAAGGAAAGATGCCGTTGAATATGTTATTGGCGACACAATAATTTGCACCTGTTTTTTGTATGCCATAGTAAACAAGCGCACAGCATCGTGACAGAATGGTTCGCGACGCTCTAACAAGTCAATGACGATGTTGGTGTCAAGGAACAGACGTGTCATTTATATTTCTCCTCCAAGTATTGATTATAGGCTTCACGGGCATTCAGGTCATCCTCTGCCACAGGTTCACCAGCACCTAGCAAACTGAGCACAACGTCAGGAACAGCCTGTTCTTCAACCTCCTTACTGTGTCCGATATAGCGCACGAGGAAGTTCTCAATGACAGTTGTCAGGCTCAGTCCTTGCTGTTTGGCATAGGTCGAAGCCTGTTTGTAAAGTTGAGAGTTAATTGCTACTTCCATAATTACAATGATTTGAATCTGTGTGCAAAGATACGATATTTTTCTGAATCGGCAATGATTTGGCAAAAATTATGTGGTCAATGGCCGAAAATTGCCCTCTTTTCTACATTTTGCAGACGGTTTATACGCTTTTCAGGCAACGTCGGCATAACGTTGGGGAGGCCGAATTTCGAGCATGAAATGAATCCCCACCTGGGGAAATCTTGTCCTGAATCTGGGGCATAAAACGACTTTGAAATGGCTATCTGTTTCTTGGCAAGAATATAATAACCCTATAAAAATGACAAGAAGTTAGACTTGAAAGGACACAGGACATTTGTTGGTGACTATAGATGACATTCGATTAGCCTAATAAAAAACACGTTTGTACGATTAAGGATGAAAAACTAAGTATAAAATATGGTAACATTACTAATCCTGAAGGATTTATTTGGTTATTTCATTTCTTTTTTGTAATTTTGCATATTAATTGTTATGAGTGATATTGTTACTTTTGCATGGAGTGTAGAAAAACAAGACATGGTACATGTTGATAGTGTACCTAATGGATATGGTTGTGGATGTATATGCTTACATTGTAAAAAAGGTCTAAATGCAAGACAAGGAAAAGTCAATACTCATTCTTTTGCTCACCGCCCTGAAGATGGGGATTGCCATTTTTTAGGCGAGTCTTCAGTACATTATCTTGCAAAACAACTTATTTGTAAAGAAAAAAAAATAATGTTTCCTTCTTTTGGAAGTGTTATCAAACAAGGGATTAAGTTTTTTGAAAGTGTAGAAACAGAAGATACTATCAAAGAAATTGGGTTGCGTCCAGATGTCATCGGTATAGATAATAAAGGAGATAAATGGGCCATTGAAATTTATTATTCCAATCCTTTGTCAGAAAATCGAAAATTAAAGTATATTGAAGCCCAAATCAATTGTTTAGAAATTAATGTAAATGATATCAGTTCTAATCTAGATAAGGATAAGACAGAATTGAAGCATTTTTTGTTTGAAACGACAGATAATCGTGAATGGATTTATCCAAATAAAATTCAAGAAGATAAACATGAAGGTGCTCGACTTCCAATTAGCACATATGATTCTTTGCGTTTCTCTAAAACTAGGAATCCCATAATTCCTCAGAGTTTCAGTGTTCAAGACTCAGACATGAGCAATACAAGGACTCTAACGCCTCTTTCAGAGAAGATTGAATACAAAGAAGTAACATATATCCCTGAACTTGATCAGGACTCATGGACTCTTTCAAGGAAGGAATTATCAGGAAATATTAGCGAAGAACTTCTTTCTCAATTAAATGAGGCTCAACGTGAGGCTGTGAAGTATTGTGATGGACCATCATTGGTAATTGCTGGTGCTGGGTCTGGAAAGACAAGGGTGCTAACCTATAAAATTGCTGCATTGTTACAATTGGGCTTGAAACCTTGGAATATACTTGCTTTGACTTTTACAAACAAGGCTGCACGAGAAATGAAGGAGAGAATAGGAAAGTTAGTTGGTGTGGAGCAGGCAATGTATCTGAATATGGGCACATTCCATTCCGTTTTTTCTCATATCCTTCGTGCAGAAGCAAATAAAATAGGTTATAACTCCAATTTTACAATTTATGATCAGTCTGATGCTCGGTCTCTTGTTAAAACAATCATTAAGGAGATGGGCTTAGATGATAAGGTTTACAAGGCTTCATCTATTTCCGATAGGATTTCTATAGCAAAGAACCATATAATATTGCCTAATCAATATGCAATTAGTGCATGGGCTGTTGATGACAAAAATCAAAAGCGACCAGCAGTATCTCAAATATATATAAGGTACGCGCAAAGATGTAGGCAAGCCAATGCTATGGATTTCGATGATTTACTTGTGAACACATATTTATTATTAAAAAAATATGAGAATACAAGAAAAAAGTATGCTAATAGATTTCAATATGTTCTTGTAGATGAGTATCAAGATACCAATTCTGTTCAACAAGCAATCGTTACATTACTCACAAAGGATATTCAAAGAGTATGTGTCGTTGGCGATGATGCGCAAAGTATATATAGTTTTAGAGGTGCAAACATAGATAATATTCTTAATTTTCGGAATGAATACTCTGATGTGAAACTCTTCAAACTGGAGCAGAATTACCGTTCGACGCAGTTGATTGTGCAGGCAGCGAACTCGCTGATCAGGCGCAACGAAAGACAGATTCCGAAGAATGTGTTTTCGAAGAACGAGCACGGAGAACGCCTGCAACTGAAGCCTGCCTATTCAGACAAGGAGGAGGCGATGATCGTGACGCAGGACATCAAGAAGATTCGGAGGCAGGACAACTGCAACTGGAGCGACTTTGCCATCCTGTATCGCACCAACTCACAGAGTCGCAGTTTCGAGGAACAGATGCGTAAGGACGGCATCCCGTATCGTATCTACGGTGGTCTGAGTTTCTATCAGCGT
>JAFZNI010000143.1 GCA_017551005.1 Prevotella sp. | reverse complement strand
TCCTTAAACGGAAAAACCGGAAACCCCTTTATTTACTGGGAATTTCCGATTTTTCTTGGGTGGGTGCCCGGACGGACTCGAACCGTCGACATTCAGAACCACAATCTGACGCTCTAACCAACTGAACTACGGGCACCATGTCGGTTTTGCGGGTGCAAAGGTACGGGAAATATTTGAATTGACCAAATAATTCCCGTACTTTTTTCCGAAAAACTTAATTTGCAGGCTGGGCAGGGGCTGCGGGAGCCTCTGCGGCAGGAGCCTCTGCGGCGGGTGCTGCTGCATCCTTCTGCTGACTGGCACCGAAGCCAGGCAGGTTGTTAGGATTGGTGGCAGGCACTTCAATGTTCTCCATCACAGAGCCAGAACCTGTACTCTGGGGAGCAACGTATGCGCAGAGCACGCTGATGATGACCATAGCGGCAGCAATGCCCCATGTGGTCTTCTCGATGAAGTCGGTGGTCTTACGGACACCGCCGATTTGGTTGTAGCCAGAGAACTGAGAGGCAAGACCGCCACCCTTTGACTCCTGAATGAGCACGATGCCAATCATGAGCAGTGCTGCAATCACCATGATAATTACTAATAATGTGTACATCTTTTTTACTTTTTATTTTTACTATTGTTTATAATCAACTTTTCCAAAAAACGGATTTGGTCTGCAAAGTAAGCATTTTTTTTCGGATAAACCAAAGATAATCGCCGAATAATTTCAAGTGCTTTCGAATATCTGCCCTGTTTTATGTAAATTCGGGCCAAAGTTTCGGTAAAATACCCCTCGTCGGTTGCATTTTCGTCGTTTCCTGTCGTGTCGGGGAGTTGGGGGGTGTATTGGGGCTCCTCACTGAGCACGATGCGCCCTTTGTCAGAATTTATGAAAGAATCGATGAGATTCTGACCCTTCATCTCTGGCACACTGTCATCTTGTTCGTATCCGCCCTCGGTTTCCATCAGGTAGGCCACGTAGTCAACGGCAGCGTCGGCTGGCGTGGGCTTGCGTTTCTTTTCCTTCTTGTCCTTGTTGTCGCCCTCCTGAGGCATGGATTCGAGGAAGTTGTCGATGAGCGAGAGGGTACGGTTGCCTGACTCCTGACTCTTGACGCCTGACTCCACTTTCCGCAACTGGTAGTGTGCGGCCTCAATCATCTGGAAGAGCACGCGGCGGTCAGTGATATAGATAGCGGCACGGCGCAGTTCCTCGTCGAAGGTGGGGTCGTGAAGCAGATAGAGGTTTTGGAGCATCAGCAGACGGGCGGTCTGGTAGTAGGGATACAATGCCAGCAGCGAACGCAACTCGTAGAGTGTGTCGCGGTCTAAGTGCTCGGGGTGGTGTATCAGTTCTATGACGTCCATGTTTACCAGTCTGCTACGGCTTTGTTGAATATCTGCTCAACGAGATCTTTCACCATCTGTGTGACCAGATCCTCCTGAACGGAGTTGAGTGACAGGGTGGAGTCATACGATTGCTGTGCCGTAAACGACTGCTCGAAGTCCTTATCGTGGTCCTTATTGTTGGTGAAGCGCACGTTGACGGTTATGGAGAGTTCTGTCTGTGCAGAGTATCCGTCGGCCGTCACGGCCTTGTTACGTTGTTCGTATTTGGTGATCTCACCTTCCAGTTTCAGGTCGCCGTTACGCTTTACCTGTGAGAGTTTGGTGTGGTCGGCGAATTGGTTTTTCAACTCGTTGTTGAAGATAGGACCCATAGGCCCCCACACATAACTGGATCGGATGGGGAACTCGGCTATCTGGATGGTCTTGACCTTCGTATAGTCGATGCTGGCTCCGTTGAACTTGTAACTGACGGAGCAGGCGCTGAGCAGGCAGCAGAGGGCTGCGCAGAGGGCGAGGCGGAGTTTACTTGTCAAGTCCATATTGTTTGAGTCGTCTGTAGAGGGTACGGTCACTGATGCCCAGTTCCTGGGCGGCTTTCTTGCGGTTGCCCTTGTTACGCTCCAAGGCCTTTTCGAGCATCTGCTTGCCGAGGTCGTTCAGGTTGAGGTTCTCGGGCTCTTTTTCGGGCTCCACGTATTCTTCAGCCTCAGCGTCTTCAAGAGCAGGAGAGATGGGGTTGATGGGTTGAATGGGAGCGATAGGGGCGATTTGGGTGGTGGGCAGGTTTTCTGCCGATACATGCTTGCTGCCGCTTTGCACCTCCTCAATCTGCTTTTTGAGGGCACCCATCTCGCGTCGCATATCGTTCACGTTGCCCCTCAGTTCGAAGAGTATCTTGTAGAGTATCTCGCGTTCGTTCTCAAACGAGTGGTCGCCTTCCTTGTGGATGGTGGCCAACTGGGTGGTCTCCTGATCCTGTGGGATGAAGCGTGCGAGGATATCTGGCGTGATGTTGCGCTCAGGCGAGAGGATACTGATTTGCTCGGTGATATTTTTCAGTTGGCGCACATTGCCTGGCCATTTGTAGCGCATGATCATCTGCTTGGCCTGCTCGTCGAGCACCACACGATCCATCTTGTATTTCTCGGCCATCTGCAAGGCAAAGAGACGGAACAGTAGCACAATGTCCTCGCCGCGCTCACGGAGTGGCGGCATCTGGATGGGGATGGAGTTGAGGCGATAGTAGAGATCCTCGCGGAAACGGCCTTCACTGATGGCCTGACGGATGTTGACGTTCGTGGCTGCCACGATACGTACATCGGTCTTCCTCACCTCGGTGGCTCCCACGGGGATGTATTCGCCCGTCTCCAGCACGCGCAACAGTCGGGCCTGTGTGGCCAGCGGCAGTTCGCCCACTTCGTCGAGGAACAGCGTACCCTTGTTAGCCACGCCGAAATAACCTGGTGAGTCATTGATGGCACCTGTGAACGAACCCTTGACGTGTCCGAAGAGTTCCGAGTCGATGGTGCCCTCGGGGATGCTGCCGCAGTTGATGGCGAAGTATTTCTCGCGGCGACGGGGCGAGTTATCGTGGATGACGCGGGGGATGATCTCCTTACCCACACCGCTCTCACCGATGATGAGCACGGAGAGGTCGGTCGGCGCCACCTGTAATGCGACGTCGAGCGCATGGTTCAATGCCTCGCAGTTACCTACGATATTGTACCGTTGTTTGATGCTTTGAAGTTCTGATGTCTTCATTTCGGCTGACAAAATTACACATTTTTTCCGAATTATCTGCAATTTTGGCAGAAATTAACTCGAAATTAGGCTGCTTTTTTATCAAACTTGATGAGAAGGAGCCCTATTGCCGTCCAAATAAGTTCCCTGATCCTTACCAATAGTCCCACGAAGATACCCGCCTGAGCCGTCATGCCGAGACCTTCGGTAGACATCAGGAAACCGCCCTCGCGACCACCTAATTGCAGCGGCATGAAGAAGAGCATATTGGCAAAGAGGGTGGTGAAGGCATAGATAAGGATACACTGCGTTATGGTGATGTCAGGCGTGATGACGAGTAGGATGAAATAGATTTCGAGAGTGGATACCAGTCGGCAAGTAAACTCCAACAACACGGCGGCCTTGAAGGTGCGCGGGTTCTGGTTGTGCAGGGCGGCTATCTGTTGGTCGACGCTGGCCAGTTTCTCCCTGTTGCGCTCAATGAACGGCAGTGCCCACCGTTTCACAATCGGGAAATGGCTCAGGAGGTTCATGCCCGTCATGGCGATACCCTTCTTGTATCCTTTGAGAAAGAACCAAATGACCATCATACAGAAGCAGGCGATGATAGGTAGTATGATACAAGCGAGTGTTGTCATCTCCTGGGTGAAGATATAGAGGAATACGGACAGGAACCAGAACCAGAAATGGCTGAAGATATGGGTCATCACGAAGAGGATGACCGACGAGGAGGCCTTTTGCGTGCCAATCTTCGGCGAGAGCATCATGATGCGGTAGGGTTCGCCGCCCATCAGTCCGCCGGGAGTGGCGTAGTTCAGGGCAAACGACGAGACGGTGATCTTGTAGAGCCACCAGAAGCCGATGCCGCTTTTCTTGCACAGTCCTTTCTCATTGCCGATGCTGTCGATGATAAGATACCACGATGAGGTGTTGAACATATAGAGGAATCCCCAGAGAGCGAGGACGGCCAGGAACCAGTAGCCCGCATGTGTCAGTCCTTCCCATACTTCCTTGAAGTCGAGTTGCGACACCATGATGATCAGCACGACCAGACCGAAGATGAAAAAGGCGTTCTGGTATTTCTTCTTCATTCCTGCTCTGTCTTCTTGGAGATGAAACGCACCTTTTCGCCGTCTTCCCGTTTCTCGTGGTAGAGTTTAGGCAATGGGTTCTTTTGCGGGTCATCGTATCCCTTGCGGTTGCGGAGGATATCAATGGCGGCATAGATGGCATGGCGCAGCGAGGCAGGGTCAGCCTCTCCCTTGCCGGCAATGTCGAAGGCAGGGCCGTGGTCGGGTGTAGTGATGACGAAGGGGAAGCCCGTCTTCATCTTCACACCGAACTCCGTGGCGAGGGTCTTGAAGGGTACGTTGCCCTGATCGTCGTACATGGCTAGGATGCCGTCGAATCCGTATTGCATCTGTTGTCCGAAGAAATCATCGGCGGTGAAGGGGCCATAGGCCTGAATGCTGTTCTTCTCCAGTGCTTCGATGGCGGGTTTGATGATGTCCGTCTCCTCAGTGCCCGGCTGCGGATTGAGTGCCAGCACGGCGATGCGCGGGTTGTTGATACGGAAGTCACGTTTCAGCGAGGTGTGGAAGAGGGTGGCCTTCTCGATGATTTTCTCCTGTGAGATGCTCTGGGCTACCTCTTTCAGGGGCAGACGGTTGGTGACGAGGGCGATGCGGATATCATCAGCAAACATCACGAGCAGAGAACGGTCTTCACGGTCGGGTGTGTTACTGCTCGCCACGGGAGCCTGTACCAGCACGTCGTATAGGTTCTGCTTCAAGTCTTCCTTGGCTCGTTGCAGGGCCTTGCGGGCAGCCTCTGCTGACTCTGGGGTAGGGGTGCCAAGTTCCACCTTCACCTCGTCGTCGAAGGTTGCCAGCAAATTGAGTCGCCCGTCTCGGGCATCCTCAGCCTTGCTGATGTTGTTGAACTGGGTGCTCAGTTTCATGATGTTGCGGTGGTAGGTGGCCACCTTCGGACTACCATATATAATAGGTGTACACAATTCGAACATCATTGGATCCTCGAAAGCCTTCAGGATAATCTCATAGCCGATACCGTTCGTATCGCCGTGCGTGATAGCCACGCGCACCTTTCTTTCTTCCATATATCTCTTTTTTATTTTTTAC
>JAFZNI010000142.1 GCA_017551005.1 Prevotella sp. | reverse complement strand
CGGTGGCAGATGCGCACTTCTATGCCAAATTTCTCATGAAGATGGTCTGCCAAGTGTTGGGCGGAATAGACACTGCGAGGCTGACCACCCGTACATCCGAACGAGAACATCAGCGATGTGAAACCTCGTTGGATATAACGTCGAACATGGGCATCGGCCAATGTATAGACACTGTCGAGAAACGTCAGGATCTCACCATCATCCTCCAAGAAACGGATCACCGGCTCGTCAAGACCTGTCAACTGCTTGTATGGTTCGTAGCGTCCTGGATTGTGGGTGCTACGGCAGTCGAACACATAGCCGCCCCCATTGCCACTTTCATCTTCGGGGATACCCTTGGTGTATGAGAAACTGAACACCCTGACCACCAGTGGTCCTTGCGCATCGTACTTTGAGAAAGTGGCAGGACCATCCTGCGGATGCGCCTTGTAGGGGTTGAGTTCAGTGGTCTTATAACCATCTGCACGACTGGCCATCGTCTCTATCTGCTGGAACTGGGGCAGTTCAGTGAGTTGGCGCAGAATATCCATCAAGTAAGGATAGTGGAAAGTTGTGGCGCTCGGCTTTGCCGCTTGGCTGTGCCAAGAACTGGCGAGCAGTTCACGAAGGTTCTGGATGGCAGGCGGGATACTCTCAATGAAGTGCTTTTTCTGTTCGAAATAGCCCCTGAAGCCGTATGCACCCAGCACCTGCAAAGTGCGGAAAAGCACAAAGAGTGAGAGTCGGCTGACAAAATGACGGGCAGGCGGTACCTCGATATAATTCTTCAGCGAATTATAGTACTCATAGACCAGTTCGCGACGAAGTTTATGAGGATAACGCGCGGATGCCTGCCAAAGGAACGATGCCAGATCATAATAATATGGTCCCTTGCGCCCCCCCTGATAGTCTATGTAATAAGGATTTCCGTCGTGATCAATCATCACGTTACGGGCCTGGAAGTCACGATAAAGGAAACTGGGCACCGTCGGGGATTGCAAATCCCCACCAACCATATACTCATCTGTCGTCAAGTCTTTCGCAAAAAGCCGGAAGTCTGCCTCCAATTTCAACTCATGGAAGTCTATTTCGGTGGCTTTCAGAAAACAATACTTGAAATAGTTCAGGTCAAAGAGCACACTGTCCACATTAAACTCCGCCTGCGGATAACAATTGGAGAAGTCCAAGCCCCTTGCTCCCCGAATCTGGATGTTCGGCAGTTCACGGATAGTACGTTTCAGTAGTTCCTGTTCTTTCAGCGTATATCTGCCCCCTGCCTCCCGACCTCCTCGGATGGCATCATAAAGAGAGGTGGAACCGAGGTCTGTCTGCAAATAACGCAACTGATCATCGCTGGCAGCAAGAATCTTAGGCACAGGCAACATACGCTTGCTGAAATGCTCTGTCAGGTAGATAAAGGCATGATCCTCATCACGGCTGGTGCCGATCACTCCAATCACGCTCTTACCCTCATGATCCGTCAGACGGACATATGAACGATTGCTGCCAGCACCTGGCAACGGCTGGACATTAGCGGGTTCTTCCCCGCGCCACTGCTGATAAAGATCTAATAACTTCTTCATGCGGTGCAAAGATACAACATTTTTGCGAAACGTCCAAACATATCGGGCATAAAAAAACCGGCTGCCTTGCGACAGCCGGTTAAAATGGGGTTACTTAATTACATCATACCACCCATGCCTGGGGCACCGCCCATCGGCATAGCAGGCTCCTTCTCGGGTTTATCAACGATCAGACACTCTGTGGTCAGGAACATACCAGCGATACTGGCAGCGTTCTCCAGAGCCACACGGGCCACCTTAGCGGGATCGATGACACCAGCCTCACGCAGATCCTCGTAGACATCGGTACGGGCATTGAAACCGTAGTCACCCTTACCCTCGCGAACCTTCTGAACCCCCCCGGCACCTTCCTCACCGCCGTT
>JAFZNI010000141.1 GCA_017551005.1 Prevotella sp. | reverse complement strand
CTTCTCGCAGTCGCTGTGCCTTATTTCCAGAAGATGCAGCGCGAGGGTGAGAGCGGACGCAAGAAGATCAGTGCCTATACCCGTTACCTGACGGTGGCCATCCTGGCCTTCCAGGCTCCGGGTTACCTGATCAACCTGAAGATGCAGTCGGGCGCAGCCCTGGCATCAGGCATCTCCTGGTCAGCCTTCATGGTGCCCGCCATCATCATCCTTGCTGCAGGAAGTATGTTCATCCTCTGGCTGGGTGAGCGCATCACAGATAAGGGTATTGGAAATGGTGTCTCGCTGATCATTATGATCGGTATCATTGCCCGCCTGCCGCAGGCATTTATCCAGGAGGTCACCTCACGCTTCACCGCCATCACCGGTGGTGGTCTCGTGATGTTCCTCGTCGAGATTATCATTCTCTATGCAGTTGTATGCGCGGCTATTGTTCTGGTACAGGGTGTCCGTAAGGTGCCTGTACAGTATGCAAAACGTCTTGTCGGCAATAAGCAGGTAGGCGGTGCCCGTCAGTATATCCCCTTGAAGTTGTTTGCAGCCAATGTGATGCCTATCATCTTCGCACAGGCCATTATGTTCATCCCCCTGTCACTAGCACAGTGGATGAGTCCGGAGAGTACTTCACCGGTCATGCAGGTCATTCGTACGATGATGGATCATCATTCATTTGCCTACAACATCGTCTTTGCTATACTGATCATTGCATTCACCTATTTCTACACGGCTATCACGCTGAATCCGACGCAGATGGCTGAGGATATGAAGCGCAACAATGGTTTCATCCCTGGTGTCAAGCCTGGTAAGGAGACCGCAGAGTATATCGACACCGTGATGTCACGCATCACCCTGCCGGGCTCTCTGTTCATTGCCTTCATCGCCATCATGCCCGCTTTCGCGAGCCTGTTGAATGTACAGGATGCTTTTTCTCAGTTCTTCGGTGGAACATCATTGCTGATTCTCGTCGGTGTCGTGCTCGACACACTGGCACAGATTGAGTCTCACCTGCTGATGCGTCACTATGACGGTCTGCTCAGTTCCGGTCGTATCCACGGCCGTGGCATGGCGGCTTACTAATCTTCTATGAAGATATTTCTGAAGACTGAAGATGAAATAGAACTAATGCGCCAGGCGAACCAACTCGTTGGTAAAACGCTTGGCGAATTGGCGAAACATATCAAACCTGGTGTAACGACCCTCCAGTTGGATCAGATTGCCGATGCGTTCATCCGTGACCACGGCGCCGTTCCGACATTCAAGGGGTTCCCGAATCCCTACGGAGGACCGTTTCCTGCCAGTATCTGCACATCGGTCAACGATGTGGTGGTGCATGGCGTTCCTAACAAGGAGACAGTGCTGAAAGAGGGAGACATCATCTCCATCGACTGCGGTACGCTCCTCAATGGCTTCAATGGCGACTCCTGCTATACGTTCTGCGTAGGCGAGATTTCCGAAGAGGTCAGACAGTTGCTCAAGACGACGAAGGAAGCGCTCTACCTCGGTATCGAGGCAGCACAGGCAGGAAGGCACCTCGGTGATATCAGCAGTGCGGTGCAGGATCACTGCGAGGCCCACGGCTATGGCATCGTCCGCGAACTGACCGGTCATGGTATCGGTCGCGAGATGCACGAAGACCCGCAGGTGCCCAACTACGGTCGACGGGGCAACGGTGTGATGCTGAAAGCCTCGATGTGCATCGCCATAGAACCGATGATTACGATGGGTAAGCGTGACATTTGGCTCGACACCGACCGTTGGACGATTCGTACGCGTGACGGCAAGCCCGCAGCCCATTTCGAGCACACGATATGCATCCGTAAGGGTAAGGCTGAGATTTTATCATCGTTTGAGGAAGTAGAGAAAATAGAAGGTAAACTATATTAAACAGTAAGAATGGCAAAGCAAGGTGCTATTGAGCAGGACGGAACAATCGTAGAGGCATTGTCAAATGCCATGTTCCGCGTGGAATTGGAGAATGGCGTGCCCATCATCGCCCACATCTCGGGTAAGATGCGCATGCACTACATCAAGATTCTGCCAGGCGATAAGGTGAAGGTGGAAATGAGTCCTTACGACCTGACAAAAGGTAGAATTGTATTCAGATACAAATAAACAAGAGACAAGAATATGAAGACAAGAGCATCATTGAAGAAGCGTACCCCGGACTGTAAGATTGTACGTCGTAAGGGACGCCTGTTCGTTATCAACAAGAAGAACCCTAAGTACAAAATGCGTCAGGGTTAATGTTAATTAAGCATAAAAAGTGCGGAGGTTTGAGAAAATCTTCGTACCTTTGCATGCTTTTTAGCAGAATTTCGAAATTTTAGTATTTTATTTATCACTTTTATTTAACAATGGCAATAAGAATTGTTGGAGTAGATTTGCCCCAGAATAAGCGTGGCGAAATCGCATTGACCTATATCTATGGTATTGGTCGAAGTAGTTCAGCAAAGATATTGGATAAGGCAGGT
>JAFZNI010000140.1 GCA_017551005.1 Prevotella sp. | reverse complement strand
TGCAAAGATACCAATTTTTCCATCAGGGAGAGAGGGATTTTCCCTCTTTCTCCTGAAAAAAAGACTTCTCTTTTCAGTTCCTTGTTATTTCTCCAAAAGTTGCATTTCTTAATTGAACTTACGTTTCCTCTCCTACTAATGAAGGAATAACCATACCCATACTCGGAAAAACACAAATAAATTTGGTTTTTCGCTCGCTTATTAGTAACTTTGCAGCCAAATTGTGTAATAGAGAAAAAAATGGAGATAAATTTTGAAAAGAGCGGTGGATTGGTGCCCGCTATCGTCCAGGATGCCAAGACAAAGAACGTACTGATGCTGGGCTATATGAACAAAGAGGCATACGACAAGACGCTGCTGACAAAGAAGGTTACTTTCTGGAGTCGCAGTCGCGAGTGTCTGTGGACGAAGGGCGAAACCAGCGGAAACTTCCTGAATCTGGTGAGTATTGCCATCGACTGTGACCACGATACGCTACTGGTGAAGGCACTTCCAGACGGGCCAACTTGTCACAAAGGCACAGACACCTGCTGGGGAGAGGATAACGAAAGTAATCCCCTACTCTTCCTGACCGAGTTGCAGGACTTCATCGACAAGCGTCATGAAGAGATGCCTGAGGGCAGTTATACCACCTCGCTCTTCAAGGACGGCATTAACCGCATTGCCCAAAAAGTGGGTGAAGAGGCTTTGGAAACTGTCATAGAAGCGACCAACGGCAGTAAAGAGAAGTTGACCTATGAAGCCAGCGACCTGATTTATCACCTGATTGTGTTGATGACCAGCAAAGGGCTCCGCATTGAGGATATTGCTGCTGAACTGCAAAAGCGCCACGATCCCAATTGGGACAAGAAGCGTCGAGAGGCGAAAGCGAAACATCAAATGGAATAAGTGATGAGTCAATTATTGATTAGTTATAAGGATGCAAATATCTATCAGCGACATGGAATCTGTGTGCTGAAAGATGTGAACTTCCACGTGGAGGAGGGAGAGTTTGTCTATATCATCGGCCGCGTAGGATCCGGGAAGTCCAGTCTATTGAGAACCCTGTATTTTGAGTTGGAGATGGACGAAGCCGACGAGGCTATGGTATTCGATTATGATTTGCTCAACCTGCGCCAGAAGGACATCCCAAGCCTCAGACGACAGATGGGGGTTGTCTTCCAGGACTTTCAACTTTTAGGCGACCGTACTGTATATAAGAATCTGCAGTTCGTGCTAAAAGCCACAGGATGGAAGAAGAAAGAAGAGATAGACCAGCGTATTGACGAGGTTCTGGGCGACGTGGGTCTCCAAGACAAGGCTGACAAGATGCCACACGAACTCTCCGGCGGAGAGCAGCAGCGTGTGGCCATTGCACGAGCCATCCTCAACAAGCCCAAACTCATCATCGCCGACGAGCCAACGGGTAATCTGGATCCAGAGACCGCAGAAAACATCATTGAACTGCTCCGGCATATCTGTCAGACGGGAACTGCCGTGGTGATGGCGACTCACAACATGCCCTTACTCGACAAATACCCCGGGGTCGTCTACCGTTGTGTCGGAGGCAAAATGGAAGAGGTAACCAGTGACTTCAACCAGATTCAATTGGTGGATGAGCCTGATACCGATGAGATTACCGTCAGGTACTCAGAAAGAGAAGAAATATAGAAAAATTGAAAAATAGAAGCATATGAAAGTCATGAAATTCGGCGGTACGTCCGTCGGTAGCCCAGAGAGAATGAAAGAGGTGACAAAACTCGTCACCAAGTCAGGAGAACCCGTTTTCGTGGTGCTCTCCGCTATGTCAGGAACCACCAACTCGCTCGTCGAGATTTCCGATTACCTTTATAAGAAGAACCCCGACGGCGCCAACGAGGTGATTAACCGTTTGGAGCAGAAATACCTGCGCCACGTGGAGGAATTGTACAGCAAAGATGAGACAAAACAGACGACACGCGAATTCCTGAAAGGAGAGTTCGACTACTTGCGTTCGTTCACTAAAGAACTCTTCACCAGTTTTGAGGAGAAGAGCATCGTGGCACAGGGCGAGATGATGTCAACCAACATGGTAGCCAACTATATGAAGGAGCAGGGTATCAATGTCGTGTTGCTGAATGCCCTCGATTTTATGCGCACAGATAAGAATTCCGAGCCAGACCCTGTGTATATCAAGGAAAAACTGAACGCTATACTCGCCGACAATGAAGGAGCACAGGTGTATATCACCCAGGGATTTATCTGCCGTAATGCCTATGGCGAGGTGGACAACTTGCAGCGTGGCGGTTCTGACTATACCGCCTCACTGGTGGGTGCCGCCATTGGCGCTGAGGAGATTCAGATATGGACGGACATTGACGGTATGCACAACAATGACCCCCGTGTGGTGGACCATACGGAACCCGTACACCAGTTGCATTTCGAGGAGGCCGCTGAGTTGGCCTACTTCGGAGCGAAGATACTCCACCCGACCTGTGTACAGCCCGCCAAGTATGCCGGCATCCCCGTACGCCTATTGAACACAATGGACCCCGACGCTGAGGGTACCACCATCAGCAACGCCACTGAGTACGGCAAGATCAAGGCTATCGCCGCCAAGGACAACATCATCGCCATCAAGATTAAGTCGAGTCGTATGCTGCTCGCTACAGGTTTTCTGCGCAAGGTATTCGAGATATTCGAGAGTTACCAGACACCGATCGACATGGTGTGTACCTCTGAAGTTGGTGTCTCGATGAGTATCGACAACTCTGCCCATTTAGGTGAGATTGTGGACGAACTGAAGAAATACGGTACGGTCACGGTGGATACGGGCATGTGCATCATCTGTGTTGTGGGCGACCTCGACTGGTCGAATATTGGCTTTGAAACACTGGCACTGGATGCCCTGAAGGATATCCCCGTGCGCATGGTGAGTTACGGTGGTTCAAACTATAACATATCCTTCCTCATCCGTGAAGAAGACAAGAAGCGTGCCCTCCAGAAACTCAGCGACACCATCTTTAATAAAGATTAAGCATTGAAGATTGACACAAAACACAAACTATGGGTAAAGGAAAGTTCCCGATAGAGAAATTACAGTCGATTCAGACGCCCTTCTACTATTATGATGCGGAAGTATTACGTCAGACGCTGCGCACCATCAACGAGGAGGCTGGCAAACATGAGGGTTTTGTGGTTCACTATGCCGTCAAGGCTAATGCCAACCCAAAGATCCTCCGCATTATTCGCGAGGCAGGCATGGGAGCCGACTGTGTCAGTGGCGGTGAGATAGAGGCATCCGTAAAAGCAGGCTTCCCCAACAACAAGATTGTCTATGCTGGTGTGGGAAAGGCCGACTGGGAAATCAACCTCGGATTGGACAATGATATCTTCTGCTTTAACGTGGAAAGCATTCCAGAATTAGAGGTAATCAATGAACTAGCCGCAGCCAAAGGCAAGACGGCGCGCGTGGCTTTCCGCCTGAACCCCAACGTTGGAGCGCATACTCATGCGAACATCACGACGGGACTGGCAGAAAACAAGTTCGGCATTGCCATGCGCGATATGCTCGACGTGATTGCAGAAGCAGACAAGTTGGCTAACGTAAAATTTGTGGGCCTGCACTTCCACATCGGTTCACAGATACTCGATATGGGCGACTTCGAAGCCCTTTGCAACCGGGTTAACGAACTACAAAACATTCTCGACAGTCACCGTATCCGCGTGGAGCACATCAATGTAGGTGGCGGACTCGGTGTGGACTACGCACACCCCAACCGTCTGCCGATTCCTGACTTCAATGCTTACTTCAACACTTATGCTAAAAAATTGAAGTTACGTCCAGGACAGACATTGCATTTCGAGTTAGGACGTGCGATGGTTGCACAATGCGGAAGTCTTATCACGCGTACCTTATATGTAAAAAAAGGAGCCGTAAAGAAATTCGCTATCGTTGATGCAGGATTTCCAGACCTGATCCGCCCTGCCCTCTATCAGGCCTACCACAAGATTGAGAACATCACCAGCGAGGAGCCCAACGACACCTACGATGTAGTGGGACCTATCTGTGAATCAACGGATGTCTTTGCCAAACAGATAGACCTCAACGGAACCCGTCGTGGCGATCTGTTGGCCATCCGCTCTGCCGGGGCTTATGGTGAAATCATGGCCTCTCAGTATAACTGTCGCAAACTGCCAGTAGGCTATATGAGCGACGATCTATAAATCAAAAAAACATGACAAAAGAAGATTGCCGTTTCTCTGTTATCATGGCGGTCTACGAGAAAGCCCGCGAGTTGGAGAATAGTCTGCCAGACTTCCTCACACAAGCCTACGAGCCCGGGTATGAAGTGATTGTCGTCGACGAGTCTTCGACAGATGACACAGAGGACGTGCTGAAACTCTTTAAACAGAAATATCCTCAATTATATACCACCTTTTTGCCAAAGCCCAATCGTGACGTCACGCGTCGCAGATTGGCTCTAAGCATCGGCGTAAAAGCCGCTAAGAATGAATGGGTTATATTTACGGATATCAACGCTAAGCCAACCTCTTCAGAATGGTTGAAAGAATTGTCTGATTTCATTGATGGTTCTTCAAAGGTAATGCTGGGCTACTTCCGGAAGAAAGGAACACGACTTCAGATATTCGATGAAGTTTGGGAGGCAAACAGACAAATCAGGAAGGCAGAACGCAAGCGGGCCGATGGCCATGAGGGGAAAAGACTAAAATACCTGCGTGGCAAATATGACTTCATTGTCGTACGACGGGACTTTGCACACGACCTTCTCAAATTTTTCGAACAAGACATTAGCCTGCGCCGTTTGTTAGGGCTACGGTTGTCTATCATGTGCCATAACCTCTGATGACCACCTGAAATTGACAAGCCGATGAAAATCCTGCATATATACCCGAAATCCGACAATATGATTGCCAAGTATGTAAGCATATTGGTGGAGGGTATGCGCCATAGCGCCGATGTCAAGGCAACAGACTCACCCAGCGACTTCAAGTCCATCTGCCAGAAGATGGAACCGGACATTGTGCATTGTCACGGGTGCTGGCAATATTCCATTGTTAATGCCGCCAATGTAGCCCGTAAGAATGGGGCACGCATTATTCTCTCGCCACACGGACAATTGGAGCCTTGGATATTGGAGGAGAAATCGTTGCAAGAAAAACTGCATAAGACTCTGCTTTGGCAAAAAAGCAGTGTGGAGCGAGCCTATGCCATCATTGTCTTCGGCAATATGGAACAAAGACATCTTAGCCAGTTAAAATGGAATCCACGCATAGAGATAATCCGCAACACACTGATAACCAACAGTATCACTCCGCAGGAGATGTGCTCACAGACTTTTGCCATCTATCA
>JAFZNI010000139.1 GCA_017551005.1 Prevotella sp. | reverse complement strand
TTCAAAGTCAATGGCAACGAAATTGTTAATAATTGGATAATCTTCTAGTCCTTTTAAAATCCATACACTATTTCTTTACTCCAACCGCTTTTATTACATTGGGGCAGACCCCGTTGTGGGCACACTGTGACCCTCTGAATAGTCACTGGGACAGGCGTATGGGTATTTCCGCTATGTACTTTGTCATAATCGAATATCCTCTTCTATTATTCTTCCAGGGTTCTTTCCAAGTCATCTATCGAGGGCAGTGATGATTTGAGGTCTTCCATCAACTGCTGAGTCTGATATGCTGCAACACCAAGTGGCTGTGTCATGCCTCGCATAGCATACTCTACCTTTGTATTATTCTTTGAGCGACACAACAGCAGACCAATAGTGGGATTGTCCTCAGGTGTCTTAATCAAATCGTCGATAGCAGAAATGTAATAATTGAGTTTGCTGATGAACTCCGGTTTGAAGTCAACAACCTTCAATTCGATGGCCACATAGCAGTGCAGGCGAGTGTGATACATCATCAAATCGACCTTACTATCCTCACCGGCAATGTTCAGTGGATATTGCTTGCCAAGATAGGAAAAGCCCTTACCCAGTTCCAACAGAAAATCGGTCACCTTACTAGCCAGTTGATCTTCAAGATCCTTTTCCTGCTTCACCTTGGTCATATCAACAAAACCAAAGTTATATGGATCCTTAAAAACCGCCTTTGCCAAGTCGCTATGCACAGGTGGCAAAGTGGAATCAAAGTTGTTTGGGAGCGATCGGGCCTTGGTGTGGTACTTATCCTCAATCTGCATCAGCATAACATCGCGATTCCATCCTTGGATAGCCGACTCTGTGATATAGAAGGCTCGAAGGGCAACATCTTTCACCTTTGGAATTAAAGAGATATGGTGATACCAGGTGATTTGTGCAAGCGGTACTTGCACAAACTGGCCATCAGCCGACACGGTAAATTTTGCAAGTCGCGCTTGCAAAATTGGCATCTCCTGTATTTTTGCAAGTGGCACTTGCAAAAATGGGAAATCTGGATATTCCGATACAAAGTTCTTCATGTATCCCAGGTTTCTGGGTGAATAACCGCTATCGTTACCATATCGTTTTTGAAGGTCAACGGATAGTTTATCGATTACTTTTGCACCCCATCCCTTCTCTTTCTGCTTCTGGATAATATCGTTGCCCAGCCACCAATAGTGTTGCAATGTGGCAGCGTTGACTTGCATAACGGTCTTCAGCCGTTGCCTGTCTATCTCGTCACAGAGGTATTGCAACCACTGCTGATACTCAAATTCATTTATAATGCTAAGTTTTTTTCCTATCATATCATCTAGAATCTCATAAGGTTTTAATCATTCCTGTTTGCAAAGATAGTATTTATTTTCGAAACCTCCAAACCTTTGCACCATTATTTGTAGTGTTAGGGTCAACATCACAGGAGGATGTCTGGCAGATGGCAGATGGCAGTTAGGAAAATGACGTATACCTGCGCGAAAAACTAATTGCCATCTGCCATCTGCCATCCTTTAAATTTTCTTGTGGATAGTTTAAATCGCGGCGATTAAGTCATTCCACCCTGCAATTATTTGCCCTAAATTCACTTCCGCCAGAGTATTGAGAGCCAATTCGATGTTGGTCATATTGTCGCGCAGGTTCTCTTTCCTTAATCCCTTATAACGCTTATACTCGCCTGTAGTCATACCACTCCAGGCCTTGGTGAGGACATTGGTGAGAATCGCAAAGTCTTTCGACTCGTGAATGCCAGAGCGCTGCCACTCGTCAGTGAGTTCCTTACGCATCTCGATGGAGCGCATGCGTTCATTGATCCAACGATCACTATATCCCTGACGGCGATAATCCTCAACTGCCATCTGGAACGTCAACTCTGGGTCTATCATCTGGTCGATGCGCTGGGCACCTACCTCAGCCAACCATAGTTTAATAGGCTCAGCTTTCTTGGATGGAATAGACTCGATGATACGGAAGATACCCTTCAAATCAGAAGCCTGAGTCTTATAATATTTTCCATCAGCAGCCATCATCCGAGTAGGGGGACAAATTGTCCCCCACCTGGATTTCAATTCTGGGTCGCGACGAAGCATCTTTTTGATGTAATCGCGAGGATCGACAGAATCAGTTAATACCTGTACTATATCCGCTACAGCGAAATAATACTTTTGCTGCTCTTCATCCCAAGCCATACGAACCTTCTTTCCTTCGAAAAGTTGTATCGCAAAATTATCCTTATTAAAATTCTTCTTTTCCATATTGTTTGCAATGCTGCGATTAAGTGAGTGCCATGATGCTAGCATCGATGGACGAGCGTGAACAGTATCGCGGCATTCATGCCGCAAATTTACTACTTTTTCATTAATATAGTATGCAAAAAACGAAAATGTTACATGTTTGAGGGAATTTTTTATAATTTTATATGCCGCAGCGCCGCATGCCGCAGTTAAGACATTTGGACTTTTGCCAGGTATGCAATGAGACAAACCAGATTCAGTTTGGATTTATGCAGGGGTTGCAATGAAGGTTCTGGCGTTCAAATCATCATACACCGGTGGGGTAAACTATTCCCAAGATTCAGGGCGGGTTTTACCCCGGTGGGGTGAAGAAGAATCCAATCAGAACTCAATGCGATAGGCAATGTTGGGGAATGTCAGTGAGGTGTATTTATTGACGAGTTCGTGAGTACGGATGTCGAAGGTCTGACCGTGGAACGAGCGCATTTGCAGATACTCGAGGATGAAGTGGTGGGCCTTGTTCCGTTTGTTGATGGTGTATTTCACGGAGAAAGCATACCCCACGTTCATGTCCAACTGGTCGCAGAAGGGGTCGGAACCATCCTGTGGCACTGCCCTGTCAGGACGCTTGGCGACCTCTTCGTAGGTGGTGCCAGCAACCATCGGGGTATAGCGATCGCCACCCATCAGTGTGAGGCGCCCGTTCAGGCCAAAGACATTCTTACGGTTTTTTCCCACCATCCACTCCTTACCGCCGAGGATGTTCGTAATCCAGCCTCTGTCGTGACGGGAGTGATGCCACTCGCCTTGAGCGTCACGATACTCCGACTTGAAGAGCGTGGCGGTGAGCATACCGTAGAGACCATCCTTCAGATAACGCTCCAACGTGAAGTCAATACCGTAGTTACGTCCTGCGCCCTCGTTGACCAGCGCACGATCCTGATAGAACAGGTTGTGGTTGATGACAGAATAGGCGGTACCCTGCTCCACAGGCACATCGAAGAGCCACTGCCAGTAGGGTTCTATCTTCAGCATGGCATTCTCGCCCAGGCGTTGGGCGAAGGAGGCGGAGATATGGTGAGAGCGGGTGAGACCGAGATCCTCATTGAACATTGGCTGCGCATCAGAAGAGTGGTCAATCGTCACGAAATAGGTATCAGTTGCCTCCTTACGGCTGTTGAGGGCGTAAGCAACGGAGAGAGTACTCGAGGGCGAGGTCTTGTACTGGAAACTGACACGAGGCTCCACGAGCACCTGGTTGTTGAGGTTGAACCACATCAGGTTGACACCTGCCACCATAGAGAGTCGGCTACTCAGCGCTATCTTATGGTTGGTGTAGAGACGGGTGAGACCAGTGTTGCCATCAGACTCATAGATGCGATACAGCGGACCGCCCACCTCCTTGATATAGTCGAGCCAGGTATTGAACTGCATGTGACGGTGCTCGAAGCCGTTCTGCATGGTATAGCGTGACGAGAACTTATGTTTGTGCTGCGTGCTGATGATGACGTTCCACGACATACTGCGACCAGACATATCGGGCATCTTCTGCATCTGCTCGCTATAGTCATCAACGCCCAGTTTCTGGTAACTGCCAGTATAGGCGACGTTAGAAGTGAGCATACCACCAGAACGGAAACGGTAGGTGTGGGTGACACCACCCGCCCAACTGCGCTGACGCGACCACGAGTCGTTACTATCCCACAGCGTCTCCCACTCCGAAGGATCAGGAGCCTTGCTCTCGTAGTTATCGAGGAGTCCCGTAAACCACACGGCAAAAGTGCCTGCGTGACTGGTGGGAAAGTTGAACTTAAAACTCAGGTCCTGATAGTCGAGCGTCTCATTCTCCATGTTGATGGCATGCAATTTCTTGGCAATCTCGAGGAAACTGTAACGGTAGTTGACGAGATAGGAGGCTTTCGAGTTCTTACCTAGAG
>JAFZNI010000138.1 GCA_017551005.1 Prevotella sp. | reverse complement strand
CTGAGTGCCCGCACGATGCTGAACAAGGGTGATGTGCCTTACATGAACGAGATGGCCTGGCGCGATGCACAGGCTTTCAAACCCGATATCGTGGTCATCAAGTTGGGTACCAACGACTCGAAGCCTCACAACTGGCAGCACAAGGACGAGTTCAAGCAGGACTTGCAGCAGATGATCACCACGCTTTGTCCGCAACTGGCCCAGCCCGCCAAGAAGGGCAAGAAAGCCAAGAAAGGTCAGGTGGCTGAGCCCGTGAAGCCCCGTATCATCCTCTGCACACCGATTCCCGCCTTTAAGTCGACTTGGGACATCAGCGATCAGGTGATTGCCAACGAGATTATTCCCATCCAGAAAGAGGTAGCCGCCCAGTACGGTCTTCAGGTGCTCGACCTGCATGAGTTGTTTACGGATGCCAGTCTGGTTTTGGACGACGGTATCCATCCCAACGACAAGGGTGCACAACGGCTCGCTCAGTTAGTGGCAGAAGCCATCAAACAATAGCAGTCAGTTATCCCCAATAAAAAAGCGCTCCCAGAATTTGGAAGCGCTTTTTGTTTGTGGTCTATTCTTTATGAGAAGGCAACGGTCAGACCTGCCATCACAATCGATACCATCGACATCAGTTTGATGAGGATGTTGAGTGATGGACCAGACGTGTCCTTGAACGGGTCGCCTACGGTGTCGCCAACGATACAGGCCTTGTGTGCAAACGAGCCCTTACCGCCGAATTTACCCTCTTCGATGTTCTTCTTCGCATTGTCCCAGGCACCACCGGCATTCGCCATGAATACGGCGAGGGTGAAACCACCGGCCAGACCACCTACGAGGAGTCCGAGTACACCAGCCACACCGAGGATGATACCTACGAGGATGGGGATGATGATGGCAAGGACTGAAGGGATGATCATCTCGTGCTGGGCAGCCTTGGTGGAGATCTCCACGCAACGGCCATAGTCGGGTGTGCCTGTACCTTCGAGGATACCGGCAATCTCCTTGAACTGACGGCGCACCTCCTGTACCATCTTCTCGGCAGCACGGCCTACGGCCTCCATTGTCATACCACAGAACAGGAAGGCTGCCATCGCACCGATAAAGGCACCTACGAGCACCTTCGGGTTCATCAGGTTCACCTGGTAGTAGTTCATGAAGTCAGGGATAGTGGCATTGGAAGCCTCAATCACATCGCCAGCCACATTCGTCAGTGTCTGTCCGGCACGTGTCATGGCGATCTTGATCTCCTCGATATAGGAAGCCAACAGGGCGAGTGCCGTGAGGGCGGCAGAACCGATGGCGAAGCCCTTACCAGTAGCAGCAGTGGTGTTGCCTAAGGCATCAAGGGCATCAGTACGGTGGCGCACCTCCTCACCCAACTGCGACATCTCGGCGTTACCACCGGCATTGTCGGCAATAGGTCCGTAGGCGTCAGTAGCCAGGGTGATACCTAATGTAGAGAGCATACCTACGGCAGCAATACCGATACCGTAGAGACCGTGAGCCAGGGATTCTGATGTCATCGAGAGGTCGAAGCCGTTGGCACAGAGGTAACTCAGCATGATAGCCACACCGATGGTGATTACGGGGATGCAGGTAGAGATCATACCCGTACCGATACCCTTGATGATCACGGTGGCAGCACCGGTCTGTCCTGCCTCTGAGATCTTCTGGGTGGGCTTATATGAATGAGAGGTGTAGTATTCCGTAGCCTGTCCGATAATCACACCGGCAGCCAGACCGCTGATGACGGAGAAGGATAGCCCGAGCCAGTTCTCGATACCTAAGAGGTAGAGGATGGCGAAGGTGGCGATGGCGATGAGGATAGCCGAGACATTCGTGCCGAGCGACAGCGAACGGAGCAGGTCCTTCATCGTGGCACCTTCCTTCGTGCGGACGAGGAAGATTCCAAGAAGTGAGAGGAACACACCCACGGCGGCAATCAGCATCGGGGCGATGACGGCCTTGAGTTGGATGTCGAGGCCAGCAACGGCGAAGGCAGCAGCACCCAGGGCGGCTGTCGACAGCACCGAACCGCAATAACTCTCATAGAGGTCGGCACCCATACCGGCCACGTCACCCACGTTGTCACCCACGTTATCGGCAATGGTGGCGGGGTTGCGTGGGTCGTCCTCGGGGATGTCGGCTTCCACCTTACCCACGATGTCGGCACCCACGTCGGCAGCCTTCGTGTAGATACCGCCACCGACACGGGCAAACAGAGCCTGTGTAGAGGCACCCATACCGAAGGTCAGCATCGTAGTGGTGATGGAGATGAGTCCATCGGGGTCGAAGCGGTTCAGCACCACGAACCAGACGGCGATGTCGAGCAGTCCGAGACCGACGACGGTGAGTCCCATCACGGCACCAGAGCGGAAGGCAATCTTCAGACCTGCATCCAGACTCTCGCGGGCTGCATTAGCAGTACGGGCAGAGGCATAGGTGGCGGTCTTCATGCCGAAGAAGCCTGCCAGTCCGGAGAAGAAACCACCGGTGAGGAAGGCAAACGGCACCCAACGGTTCTGTACGTTCAGGCCAAAGGCCATGAAGGTAAAGAGCACGCAGAGCACGACGAATACGATGAGCACGACCTTGTACTGTTGCCAGAGGTAGGCCATGGCACCTTTGCGCACGTAGAGCGCAATCTCTTTCATACGGGGCGTACCTTCGTCAGCCTTCATCATGCTGCGGAAGAAATAGTACGCCATGCTCAGTGCCACGATCGATGCGATGGGCACGAGCCAGAATACTGAGGGGATGTTCATAATGGTTTTGTTAAGTTTGTTGGATTTATTATAATTCTCTCTTTATTCGTCAACGAATTCAATCAACTGGGCGGCCTCGTCGTCAGGATCCTCGCTGCCGAGGTCCATCATCGTGGAGTAGTTCTCCTCCGTGATCTCGTCGTCGTTGGGGTCTTCGACCATCGAATCGTCCTCATCGTGATTCTTGTAGTCGTCCTTTACCTCTACGTCGGCATCCTCGTCCTCTTCCTCATTCTCGCGTTCGTCCTCGTCGTTGAACTTCATCCGCAGTTTCTCCTGCTGGGGTTTGAGTTTGGCGAAGATAGCCTCCACCCAGTTGCCCTTGGCCACCTCGAGCACCTCGTAGCCGTCTTCCACCTTCTTTTCATACATACCGCCTTTCTTGTGCAGACGGTCTTTCGGCAGGGTGGTGGTGGAGATGTCGAAGCCACTGAGGATGATGTCCTGGATGGACTGCGACAGGGAGTCCCATCCGCCACCGAAGTTGCGGTCTAACACCTCGATGAGTTTAGCGGCGGAGATGTGGCGGATATTCTCGTATGTCAGGTCTGTGACACGCATGATGGGTTTCTTGCGCAGGCCCCACGTTACCTTGTTCTCTTCGTCCATCCTGAGTTCGCCCACCTTATAGCCCTGTTTGGTATAGGCTTTCTTGACAGCGGGGGTTACTTCGGGAATCTCCGCAATCTCAAACGCACAGCGGATGATGTCTACGTAATGACGGAAATTCTCCTTGATATCAGCATCTTTCAGTCCTGCGTCAAGCATACGGAAGATGTCGTTTTCCTGAACGTCCCAGACGGAACTCTTTGTAAGTGATTTGAGCGACAGAGCGTTGCTGTCCTCGAGTTGTTGTTTTTGTCTTGCCATATAAAAATGAGATATTTGGTGCAAAGATAATAAAAAAAGTGAAAAGTGAAAAGTGAAAAGTGAATAAATTTTTGTCGTCTGCATTTTTTCTTAATTCTTAACTTTTAATTCTTAACTAATTTGTATCTTTGCACTGGATTATGGTACAACCATTGGCTGAAAGACTACGTCCTCGCACCCTCGACGACTATATCGGACAGGAGCATCTGGTAGGCGAGGGAGCCGTGCTGCGTAAGATGATCGACGCAGGACGCATCTCGTCGTTTATCCTCTGGGGACCTCCGGGAGTCGGTAAGACCACGCTGGCCCAGATCATCGCCCACAAACTGGAAACGCCATTCTATACGCTCTCTGCCGTGACAAGTGGGGTGAAGGATGTGCGCGATGTGATTGAGAAGGCGCAAAAGGGACGTTTCTTCAACGAGGCTTCACCTATTTTATTTATTGACGAGATTCACCGTTTCTCGAAGTCGCAGCAGGACTCGCTGTTAGGAGCGGTGGAGAAGGGTGTTGTCACGCTGATTGGCGCCACCACGGAGAACCCGTCGTTTGAGGTGATCCGTCCGCTCCTCAGCCGTTGCCAACTCTATGTCCTGAAGTCTTTGGAGAAGGACGACCTGCTGAAACTGCTGGATCGTGCCTTGACGCAGGATGCCGTTCTCAAGGAGAAAAACATCGAACTGAAAGAGACGGGTGCCATCCTAAGGTTTAGTGGAGGTGATGCGCGCAAACTGCTTAATATTCTGGAACTTGTGGTCGAGGCGGAGAGCGGTGAGAAGATTGTCATCACCGACGAACTCGTCAATCTGCGTCTTCAGCAGAACCCGCTGGCCTACGACAAGGACGGCGAGATGCACTACGATATTATCTCTGCCTTTATCAAGAGCATCCGTGGTAGTGATCCCGATGCAGCCCTCTACTGGTTGGCAAGGATGATAGAGGGTGGGGAAGACCCCACGTTCATTGCCCGCCGACTGGTCATCTCCGCTTCCGAGGATATCGGTCTGGCCAATCCCAACGCCCTCCTTCTGGCTAATGCTGCCTTCGATGCTGTGAACAAGATAGGATGGCCTGAGGGACGCATCCCATTGGCAGAGGCCACCGTCTATCTCGCCACCTCGCCGAAGAGCAACTCCGCCTATCTCGGTATCGATGCTGCCCTCGACCTGGTTCGCCGTACTGGTAACCAACCTGTACCACTTCCTATCCGCAACGCACCCACACAGTTGATGAAGGAACTGGGTTATCACGACGGCTATAAGTATCCCCACGATTTCCCCGGGCATTTCACCCCCCAGCAGTACCTGCCTGATGCCCTGGTAAATGAGCGTCTCTGGCACGGACAGCACTCCCCGGCTGAAGAGAAACTCTTGGAACGCATGATCAACTATTGGGGTGAGCGATACAAGAAATAGTACGGCCTGAATAAACAAATAGGCGTACTAGCAGTACGAAAGCGACAATACTCTGGTACGAAAACGGAATCACTGCGGTACAAAACCTGGAATACTATGGTGCAGAACGCTTGTACGCCAGTATGGTGTTAAGGATCCTGTCTTTTGTTCGGTTTCTTGTTTAGTCGCCAGATGGCGTGGAAGAGGGCATAGCGGGGTAAAGTGTTGGTGAACGACTCTGTACGGCTTTGGGCATTAATGGTACGGGTGACGTTGGATAACTGTCCGAGGATGTCGAAACCGTCCAGAGCCAAAAACAATTGACCTTTCATCAGTGGACAGGTAAGGCGTGCATTCCAAACAAGGTCGGTACCATTCATCTCGTCAGCGGTATAGCCTGTTCGAGTATAGGCAGTGAAGTCTGTGGACAGTTCCATCTTCAATGGCAGTTTGATAAGGGCAGAAGCACCATAGGTGTAATCCTTTGCCGTGAAGTTATCAAAGCCTTCCTGTGGACTGCTCACATTGCGGATGATGGCATTGCCATTGAGTGTCAGACGATGGTCGCCTAATTTGCAGGCCAGTTTCAAGGTCTCTGCGATTGACAGGTTACGGGTGCCATATCGCTCAGGCAGGGCAGTTTCGAGCGTGCTCGTTCCTATCATGTTGACGTAATGCCGATAATCTGGACTTGTTGTCGTTGTCAGCATCAGGCGACGCCTTTTGTCAAGGGGCAGAGTCAATGAATAGTAGGAACTGATAGTCCAATTGCCGTTCACATTATAGGGCCGCCAGGTACGAACTCCCGTCTCTGGATTGTAGATATAGCCCTGAGTCAGTTGGTTTTGAAGATAATCCCAACGGAAATAGAAGGATTGGGACGTCTGCTTCTCTCTGTCCGTCTTGCTCACCAACGTACAGATAAAATGGTTGGCTGCATTCTTCAGGTCTGAATTACCCAGATAGATGTTCATCGGGTCTGTTGCGTCACGAATCATCACTAAGTTGGTCAGTTCTGGGACTTTCACTTCTAAATTGTACTGGAACCAGACGCGATACTTCTTGTCTGTGCTCGTCCACTGAAAGTAGTTGTAGGGTGACTCGAAGTAGGTGGTGCGTCGTACAAAGCATGTGTCGAGCGTTCCCCTGACATAGTGTATCTGCTGGCGATGCGCCGTACCACGTGTAAAGAGACCGATGCTGGCACCACTGCCTGCAATCTTTGGGAACCAGTAGATATGAGGTCGTAGTGAATGTTTGTCATCATGACTTCGATAACTGTAACTGTTTTGGGCATCAAAGATTTGTGCAAATTCTATGTCTGTGGGAGTGATTCCAAAAGGGTTACTTCCTATACTATCCAAGAGATCTAATTGATAGTGGGCACGTTCTTTATGGCAGTTCTCACGTAGATAGGAATACTCCAACACCCCCGCTAGATTGGTCTTTAACTGTTTCCAATAACTGAACTCTCCATAAAAAGAAGCACGATAGGAAGGATGATTCTTAAACATCTGGTCGCCATGATCTCTTTGTCGGCTGTTGTTGCCATAATGATAGTCATAGCGCCTGAAGCGGTCGTCATCCTTGGAATCATAGTTGATTTCTGTGTTGAGTTCAAAATGCTGGTCTTGAGTGAGTTTGATGTTAGAGCGTCCGTTGAGAGTCATATCCAACTCGTGTCCTTTTGTTTTTCCTTGTGTCAGTTGCTGGCTTAACAGAGTGTCGTTCCATGCATAGGTCTGCGACTGGTAATCATTACGGAGATCATAGTTCTGGTACTTCACTACGGGGTTCAGTTCAAGGTCAAAGCCGCCGAGATCGACATAGAATTTGTCATCGGTTGTCAGTTTCCATGTCTTGTTCCTCAAATTATCCTGCTGATGGTCGTGCGAGTCGCCCGTCTGCAGAAAATTGGTGCGGTCAGTGGTTGTCTGACAATCTAAGTCTGTATAACTTAACTGCACATTACCATCAGCCTTCCATCGTTCGTCACGTTCTTCTACATTGAAGTCTAGTCCTACTTGTTTCTCTGTCTGTCGGCCACTTTTCATATCCGTGGGTTTCCAGTCATCATTCTCACCGGGCTTGCGCTTGTCATTCAAGTTATTCATATTGGCATAGAGGGCTATGCGGCTGTGGTCGGAATAACGTAGGGCAAAGAGGCGCGCTAAGTACCGATCTTCTGTTCCACCTCCAACTTCTACATTAGCAAATCCGCCAATGCGATATTCTTTTTTCAATTGCACATCCATAACGTAGGACTTGTCGTCCTCTAGTTTCTGCCCCAGAAACTTGCTCTTGTCGCCATATTTCTCGTAGGTCTTGATTTCCTTGACGGTGTACGACGGCAGGTTGTCGAGCATCAGTTCCTGATTGCCTCGGAAGAAGTCCTTACCGTTAAGTAGTAGGTTTTCCACAAAACGTCCGTTGAGGAAGATCTGACCGTTCTTCAGTTCTGCACCCGGCAACTGTTTGATGAGGGCATCAAGCATGGAGCCTTCAGCCAACTGAAAAGCATCAGCATTATAGACTACGGTATCACCTCGATGATAAAACATCACCTTCGAGGCCACCACCTCCACACCTTTCAGCATATGGCTCTCCTGCTTCATATAGATTGGGGGCAGTTCACGACTGATCTCGCTCTTGCGGATATTCCTGAGCGAATAGTCCATGTATGTAGTTTCATAACCAAGATAACTGACGGACAATATATATTGTTCATCCACCTTCGGCACTTCCAGGTTATAAATGGCATTCTCCCACTTTCGTTCTCCCTCTTGGCGAGTGACATGGGCAATACTACGACTGATGACATTGCTATCACGATCCATCAAGACAACGGTGGCCCCAATGAGTTGTGAATGAGTCAGACGGTCGAGAACCTTACCACTGAGTAGCATTTTACGATTCTCCAATCTTTTTTTGTACTGGATGAAGATGTCCTGCTCTTTGACCTTTACCTTCACGGGCTGACCCTTTGTTACCTTGGCAATGGCTTCAGGTATGGTCATGTTTATGACTTTCGCATGAATGCGGATGGAGTCAAGTTGGTCATAGATACAATGGATGTGGTAATCTTTGGATTCATTGTTGATGGTTCGTAGTACTTCTGAAAGCGGTGCATTCTGCCATGTGTGGGTGATGCGGCTGGGTGTCCCGTCGTGGACAACACCCGCCGATGCACCTACTGTTATTATTAATAGAGAGAGTATAAAGGTCGTAATTCGTTTCATGATGGGTGTTTACTCTACAAATATGGTATCGTTCTCTTCTGTGATGCGGATACCCTCGAAATTGTTAATCAACTCAATGAACTGGCTCAACGGTGCCTCATGGTTCCATTCAATCAGAAAATGTGAATGGCATATAGTCTCATTGCGGAATTCTACTGTCTTGCCATAATAATTTGCTACGACGGTCAGTACACTATCCAGTTGGATATTATCAAAGCGCATGATGCTGTCTTTTTCTTCAATAGGCAGGAGCGTTGATTCTACCTGCATTTCATTTGATAGTGTCTTATTATCATTTTTCTTGCTCGACTGCCATGCAGCCAATGCAATACCAGACATCAATAGTACACCAACAAAAACTACAGCCGCCTTCATCCAACTTCTAGCCAGTTTGGATCTTTCCATTCTGCTTATTATCTGTTGCTCGAAATCCTCAGGCAATCGCTCACCCTTCTTCTGTTCGTTGATACGGCCAAGAGCCTCGCGCAAGGCTGTATCTTCGTGTCTTCTGTCATTTGTCTTCATCTGCTTCTATTGTTTTAATCATCACACATAGTCTCTTTCTGATTCGCTGTAGGCGGGTAGCAAGATAAGCCGCATCGTGATCCATAATCTCGGAAATCTGTCGTAAACGCATCCCGTCATGATAATAAAGATGTAGTAGTGTCTGGTCTTCGGCAGACAGCCTGCTGATGGTATCCTCCAGGTTCCTTATGCGCTGTTCCTGCATTTCAGACAGCATACGGTCGGCCTCGTCGTCGCTAATTCTGTTCAGCCATCGTTCGTCATCTTCCAAATAACAGGTCTGCTGTTTGTGTCGACGCAGATACATCAAGGCTTCATGATAAGCAATACGCAACAGCCATTGATTCATCGGTCCCCGGCGACTGTCGTAACTGCTGATAAAACGGAAGGCTTTGACAAAGGTGTCTTGTGCCAGTTCATCCGCATCACATCGTTGTGGCACCATCCGTCCGATGAAAGCCCTGATTTCGCCTCCATACTGTTTGATGATCTGTCTATAGTATTCTTCCTGCATCTTTGTCTTGATGGGTTCTATATATAATATGCAATAGAAGCAAAAATATATCAAATAAAAGAAGAAAAAACGCCCCCTTCGTCAACAAAAGTACATAAATACAAGTAAAAGTTATGTCTCACAACGCGTCTTTTACATATTTTTAAAAGTGGGGTGGGAGAACAATGTGTACCCACCGGGGTGACGTGTACTGAATAAGTTGACACTTTTGAAAGTAAAAAAGTGTATCAGTATGCGTAATTATGGAAAGATGACAGATGAGAAGAGATTGGCATTATTAAAGGAGTATCTGTCCTCTGGTATGTCAAAAAGCCGTTTTGAG
>JAFZNI010000137.1 GCA_017551005.1 Prevotella sp. | reverse complement strand
GTGGATGTGCTTCACAATTGTCTTATAGAGGTTGATGGCATCATCAATCTCCTTCACTGTAGGACCGTAGATGTTGTAGTGACCTTGCATACCGATACCGTCGATAGGCACACCAGCATCCTTCATCTTCTTCACCATGTTATAGATGCGCTTGCTCTTCACAGGGTCGGCCTCGTTGTAGTCATTGTAGAAGAGCAGGGCTTTCGGGTCAGCCTCACGGGCAAACTGGAACGCCTTGGCGATAAACTCGTCGCCACAGAGTCTGTACATGGCACTCTGACGGTAAGGATCCTCAGCATTCTTGTCGTCGGTCATGGCCTCGTTGACCACATCCCAACAATACACCACATCCTTATAGCGGCTGACAACTGCCTGAATATGGTTCTTCATACGTGCATAGAACTGCTCTTTGGTGGTTCCCTCGGCAGTCATCCAGCGGCCAATCTGTGAGTGCCACATCAGACAGTGTCCACGCAACTTGATACCGTTGGCACGGCAGAAGTTGGCGATACGGTCGGCATTCTCCCAATTGAACTGTCCTTCCTGAGGTTCTGTGGGCTCAGGCTTCATGTCGTTCTCACAGGTGATGCTGTTGAACTCCTTCTTAATCAGAGCCTGTTGCTCAGCGTTAGACACATTGCGCTGATTGACAGCGACACCAATCATGAAGTAATCCTTATAGGCATCCTTCAATCCTTGTGCAAATGTGGCGGTACTGCCCATCATGAGCAGAGCCAGTCCTAATAATGTTTTCTTCATCTTGTAATTTTTAACTATATTATACATTTCGCAAATTATTTCTTGAAGATATGGGGGATGAACTCATGGAGTCCACGACGCCAGGTCAGGAACTCATGGGCGGTACCAGCCGACTCTTTGCCTTCCACCTTGATACCCATTTCCTGTCAGCCCTTCACAATGTCACCGCTCTTGATAAAGTCCTCAGAGCCCCAGTTCATATACATGTAGTGGATCTTCTTATTGAACTCATCGGCATTGGTGAATACACCGTTATAGGCTGTCTTCAGGTCGAGGCCGAAGATAGCGCCGCTAAAGGTGCCGAGCCAAGCAAACTTGTCCATATTGTTGAACACGATATCAAACGTCTGGTGTCCACCCCATGAGAGACCAGCCATAGCGCGGTTGTCGCGATCGGTCTTCGTGCGGAAGTTAGCATCGATATAAGGAATCAGGTCATTCAGGAGGACGGGATAGAACGAAGCGCCATAGTCGCCCATACCCTGGCCACGACCCATCGGAGCCTTGATGTCACCACTCTCCATCACCACGATCATCGGCACGGCCTCACCACTGGCAATGGCATTGTCCATGATGTGCTGCATCTTTCCCTGGAGGGTCCAACTGGTCTCACCCTCGCCCATACCATGCTGCAGATAGAGCACAGGATAGCGCTTCTTGAGACCTTGCTTCTGGTCGTACTCGGCAGGCGTATAGACCATGGCGTGACGCCACTTGCTCTGTTCGATACTATAGTAGTAGATGCTGCGGACCGAACCGGCGGGCACACCCTGCTGCGGACGGTAGTAGTCGCCCTCTGGTCCCTCGGGCACCTCCAGACCACCGGCCTCACGGTTGGTGCCGAAGAAGGTCTCAGAGGCAGGATCGATGAAGCGGACACCATCGATACTCATGAAGTAGTAGTGGAAACCCACGGGCAGAGGATCCGTCACAGCCATGAAGTTACCCTGACCATCGGGCTCCATGTCGTATTTCTTATCGCAGATGTCGACGATGACCTTCTTAGCCTGGGGTGCATTGATGCGGAAATAAGCACGACGCTGAGAGTCTACCTTCGGGAACTCATTGCCAGGAATGGTGTTCTCGCCGGTAACGGCATCAGCGGGCACATTAATCTTCTTAATAGCCACAGGCAGGTTAGCCGGACGCTTGGGCTCATAACCGAGATGACGGGCCACAGCCTCACCATAACGGCAACCGAGTTCGCGGTAACCGGCAGCATCGAAGTGCAGACGGTCGGGACCGTTGGTGCACTTGTCAGACGAGATGACCTGACAGGTATGGATGGTCTGAGGCAGTTCGTCGATCTGTTTCTTACAACCGATGCAGACACCCTTACCGTCGGCCTGTACGATGTTACCGACATAGAGGTTCACCTCTTCGGGCTTCAACTGGAGGTCGCCGCAGAGGTTTTCATACACCTGCTTTACCATACCTGCCCACTGCGGGTCACCCGTGTTGGTCTCACCCTGATGCATCAGGATACCCTTGATGACACCGTCCTTCTGAGCCTTCTTGGCCAGTGTAACCAGTCGCTTGTAGGGATCGTTGTCGTAAGCGGCCAGCATACCCTTCATCCAACCTGGAGCCTTCTTCTCGACATAACTGGGGATACTGTCGGGCAGGAAGCCCTTGATGTCAATACCACCGATGGCCACGTGGATGACACCAATCTTGATGTTCTCAGGCAGAGAAGCCACCAAGGTACGACCGAACCAGTCGGCAGGCGTCAGACCTGTGTTCGCACGACAGAGGGGAGCCGATGCCTCGCACCACTCACCCATCTTACGCTCCGGACGTCCATTGGCTGCGGGGAAGTCCACGGCAGGCATCAACAGGAAGCGTGGACCGGGACTGGCCAGATCAACGGCCTCTGGACGAGCATTACCCTCCATGTTCGACTGTCCGAAACAAAGGAAAATGTAGAAGTTAGGGTCAGCGGGCTGAGCAACTTCCTCAGTCTTGGCCTTCTTTGTGGCACCCTTTTTCTTCTGGGCTGCCAACGTGCACGGCAGGGCCAACAAAAGGGCCGCAAAGAGCACGGTTTTAAATCTTGATTGAATCATATTAATGGTTGTTAAAAAAATAGTACGTACCTTTTCGGTGCAAAGGTACGTACTTTTCCGTAAAGAGATATTTGATAGTGTTTCAGATGCTTTGTCGTATGTTACATTTGACACATATCACCCTACAATCACCACACCACCGTTGCAGGGAATGGTAATAGCAACCTGTTGCTTTTTGTTCTGTTTCAGCGTCTTCACGCTACCGTTCAATTGAGCATCGTCGCTATAAATAGTCATTTCGGCCCCCTTGGCGAACATCGGGAGCGTGATGGTCTGCTTCAACGGCTCGTTCTCGGCATTGATGCCCACCACATACCACTTACTGCCACAACGACGGGCCAGGATGACGTATTTGCCGGGATAGCCGTCGATGAACTTCACCTCATCCCACGTCGTAGGCACCTCTTTCATGAAGTCGATGGCCCAGACAGGGGCATCGGTGAGGTTGTTGGGAGCCATCGCAAAGTGCTGCACGGCACTCTGGAAGAGCACTGCCGTTGCAAGGGCATAGACATCGGAAGTCTTGCGCACCGTACCGCGCTTATTATCGGCATTATAATACTTGTTAAGGGTAGAGCCGCCGAAGTCCATCGAGCCGACGGTGTTACGGATGAACGGATGGGTACAGCCATTACGGGCCTCCGCATCACAGGCACCCTGTCCGAAATGCAGGTTCTCCGAGGCAAGCACAGCCTCTGAGGCGGCATAGTTGGGATACATGCGTTCCCAACCGCGCGGCAGGGTACAACCGTGGAAGATACAGAGCAGTCCGAAGTCGTTGGCATCAGCGAGGATATCCTCATAGAGTTGCATCGTCGGCTGCTTGTCGCCTCCGAAGAAATCCACCTTGATACCACGGATTCCGTTGTCATGCATCCATTTCATCTCCTCACGACGGATACGGCCGTTGTCCATTTTTCCTATCGGAGTCTGCGGGGCGTCGTTCCACTTACCGTTGGAGTTGTACCAGAGGAAGAGTCCCACGCCCTTGGTCTTGCCATAGCGGGCCAGTTCTGCGATCTTCTCGTAACCGATCTGCTTGTCCCAGAAAGCATCAATGAGCACACTCTGGTAGCCCATCGCAGCAGAGAAGTCAATATAGCGTTTCTGTTCGTCGAAGTTACAACTGCCATCCATGCCGATGATCCAACTCCACGAACCTCTGCCGTAGATATACTCCTGTGAGGCTTTGTACTTAGGCTGAACCAGGTCAAAAGGAACAGTGGTCTCGACGATATTCGCCAGCGGACCCACAGTGATGGTACGCCAAGGGGTCTCGCCGGGCAGCGACATAGCGGGTGTCACGGAACCTATGCCATTAAGTTCACCCGGTTGGGGGAAGCCGATACGGTAGTTGGCTCCGCCCTCGTTCAACAGGCGACAGCCCACATAACCGCCATCAGTACCCGTTTCACTGATCAGCACCCAGAGACTTGCATCAGAGATAATCCCGGGTTTTCCGGAATTCCCGGATAATCCGGAT
>JAFZNI010000136.1 GCA_017551005.1 Prevotella sp. | reverse complement strand
GGGAGAGTAGTACAAATAGATAGAAATTATATCTTTAATATTATATATATATAATATTAAAAACTTTCTGCTTCGAGAAATCTGAAAATGCAGATGTCAAAAGTGGGAAAGTGGGAAAGCGGGAAACCTGTTCGGCGCCTTTAAAGAAATTTAACTATAAATATATGCGAAAATGCTTGCACAATTCATGAAATATTTGTACCTTTGCAACAAAGTTGCAAAAATGACATCAGGCAACGAAATTTGCGGCATAACTATGTAACAAATTTTTCTTAGTCGACGAGAAAGTGTTTCATGGCGTAGGCGCAAAAACGAGGACTAAGGAACAGGTTTTAAGGAAGCGGAATTTTTTTTACACCCTTAAAATAATTTTGAAATTTTTTCTGTTTTTTTTATTCGTATTTCGAAAAAAAGCCGTATATTTGCGCCTGATATGTCGAAAGTTACTACGTTTATCGCCAAGACACTGTCGTTTAGGCTTAGTCTGAGAATCATCGCCGCCCTGGCCCTGCTGCTGATGCTGGCGCTGGTGACGATGTTCTATTTCTCGCGCAAGGCCGTGAGAGAAGAAGCCTTACAGAATGCCGGACAGACACTGGAGGCCATGGTGGAACATATCGACAATGTGCTGCTGAGCGTGGAACAGGCTGCGGGTAATATCTATTGGAAAATAATGACGCAGACGAACCAGCCGGAACTGATGGAGATGTATGCCCGCAAACTCGCGGAGTGCAATCCCTACATCATGGACAGCCGCATCATCTGGGATGCGGACACTAACAAGATACAGACCTTTGCACAGTGGACGACACCCCATAAAGTAAACTCCAACAAGAGGGATGCCGCGGTAACCTTCAACCTGCCTTTCTACGACAAGAAACAGAAATTGAATGTACTGACTATCGACGTGTCGCTGGAACTGCTGTCGAAGATCGTGCTCGAAGAGAAACCCTCGCCCAATTCCACCTGTGCCTTGCTGGCGAAGGACGGTACGCTCATCGTCTATAACAAAAGGGACATGCTGAACCAGAATCTGATAGCACTGGCGGAGAAATACTACCACCCCTCGGTGATTGAGGCAGCAGAGGCGATGCTGGCTGGCGAGACAGGCTATAAGAAAATGATACTGCACGGGAAGACCTGCTACGCTTTCTACAAACCCTTCAAGCAGGCCCAAGTGACGGGACGCGCCATGACTGACCTGGGATGGAGTGCAGGCATCATCTATCCCGAGGAGGATATCTTCGGCAGTTACAACCGGCTGCTCTACACGGTGCTCATCATCGCCGTGGTGGGACTGGGACTGCTGCTGCTGTTCTGCCGACTCTTCATCCACCACCAACTGCTACCCCTCAGACGACTGGGGAAGTCGGCACAGCACATCGCTGAGGGACATTACGACGAACTCATCCCCGAAAGCAGACACCAGGACGAGGTGGGTCGCCTGCAAAACCACTTCCGTGCAATGCATCAGTCATTGACTGTCCGTATGGGTGAGATGCAGCAACTGACGGATACCCTGAAGGAGCGAGGCGAGGTGCTGCAGGCAGCCTACGAACAGGCCCAGAGCGCCGACCGCATGAAGACGAACTTCCTCTACAACATGTCGGATCAGATGAAGGCTCCCGTCGAAGGCATCTTGAAAAGCGTCAAGACCTTCAGTAATCACGGCAGCAGCCTGACAGAGGAGGATACCACCGAACTGGCAAACGAGATCATGCAGCGCGGTGAGAAGGTGACGGCACTGCTGAACCAGTTGATTTCAGACTCGGAAAAATTGATAGTTGAGAATTAGAGATGCGGAAGATCATACAACATATACGGCAATCGCTTTCCTGGAAACTCAGTCTGGGCATCCTGCTGATGGCCATACCGATCTTCGTGCTGTCGATAGGCATCCTGTTCGAACAGTCGAGAAACCAGGTGAAACTGGAGGCGACGAAGCATGCCAGCAGTGTGCTCAACACCACCATGCAGCGGATTGACCGTCACATGAACATTGTGGAAACGGCTACCGACATCAATGACTGGGAGGTGACAGCCAACCTGAATCCGGACTCGATACTGGCCTACTCACGTTTCATCGTCATGCTCAACGGGCAAATCGACGGTTGCTCCATCAGTTTCGAACCGAACACCTTCCCCAAATACGGCAGACACTTCTCCGTCTATACCGTCAGGGAGGAAGACAGCGTGGCCACCGTCATAGAGGAACCGTATGAGTATTTCGAGAAGGTATGGTACAAGATGCCGCACTTGCATGGCAAGCCCTGTTGGGTGGTGTACTACGACGAGAGCGACTCGCTGGAACTGACCCTCGACGGCATGATTGCCTCATACAGCAAACCGCTCTACAATGCCAACAAGCACTTCGTGGGTGTCATCTCCACCGACCTCTCGCTGATACGCCTCTCGAAGATGATTACGGCAGAGGTGCCTTATCCTGACTCCTATTTCATCATGACCGGCGAGGAAGGACGCTATTTTGTGCATCCTGACTCCACACAACTCTTCACCCATACCATCTTCAGCGACGCTGACCCGCAAAAGAATGCCGACATCTTTGCCTTAGGTCACGAGATGACCACAGGCAAGCAGGGCAGCATGAGGGTCATGATCAATGGTGAGCCGTGCCTGGTGTGCTACCAGCCCGTGCCAGACACCCCGTGGAGCCTCGCCTTGGTCTGTCCCGAAAGAAGTGTGCTACAGGGCTACAACCGTCTGGGTATGATCATCACACCGCTCACCATCATGGGTCTGCTGCTAATCCTGCTGTTCTGCAGCGTCACCGTGGCCCATGCCATCCATCCGCTCAACCGACTGACGGAGAAGGTGCAGCGCATTGCCGAGGGACACTATGACGAGCACATCAAACAGAGCAAATACAACGACGTGGTGGGTCGCCTGCAAAACTCCTTCGCCGCCATGCAGGAGTCACTGAGCCGCCACGTGACCGACATCCAGCAGATGAACGAAGAGATGACACGGCATAACGAAGAATTTGTGCGTACCAGTGAACTGGCGAAGGAGGCTGACAAGCAGAAGTCACTGTTCATCCAGAACGTATCGCACCAGATCCGTACGCCCCTGAACATCATCATGGGCTTCGCACAGGTACTAAAGGACAGCAAGAGCATACTGCCGGAGGAAGAGGCGAAGGGCATCATGGATATGATGAAGCACAATGCCACGATGCTCAACCGTATGGTGATGATGCTCTTCGACAGTTCGGCAAGAGGTACCACCGAAGAACTGTATGCAAACAAGAACGATGAAATATTCTGTAATGAGATTGCCCGTGAGTGTGTCGCCGATATCCACGAACAATATCCGGACATACCCATACGATTCTCGACTGACGTGCCTGACGATTTCAGTATCAACACCAATCGTAACTACTTGACGCACAGCATTCGTGAGATACTCTACAATGCCTCCAAATATTCAGACGGACAGAACGTATCACTACGTGTCAGTGAGATTGGGTCGAAGGTACGCTTCATCTTCGAGGACACGGGTCCCGGCATTGCAGAGGAAGAGGTCAGCCATCTGTTCGAACTATTCACCAAGGTGAACGATCTCTCGGAAGGTCTTGGACTGGGTCTGGCGCTGGCCAGACGCCATATCCGCAACCTTGGCGGCGAACTGCTCCTCGACCTCGACTATCACAAAGGCTGCCGCTTCGTCATCGAACTGCCTAAGGTATAGGTCTTAGGAGTTTTTCCACCTGACGAACATCTGGTCGCCGATAATCGTCTGTACCTCGCCTACCAACTGCTCATCCATCGGCTCGTTCACGTACTGGATATTCTTCAGTACATTGTCAGGATTGGCGCTGCTGAAGAGTGTCGTGGCGATACGGGGGTTCATGCTGGTAGAGAACTGGATGGCCAGTTTCTCGATGGGATAGCCCTTCTCCTGACAATAGGCAGCAGCCTTGGCACAGGCATTCCTCAAATCCCTGCCTGCGGGATGCCACATCTGAGCACCGCGCTTCGACAACAGTCCCATCGACAGAGGCGAGGCATTGATGACCCCCACCCCATACTGTTCAAAGAAACCGAGGTAATCAGCGAGCATCGTATCATTGAGACTGAAGTGACAGAAATTCAGGATACTCTCCACCATGCCTTCGTC
>JAFZNI010000135.1 GCA_017551005.1 Prevotella sp. | reverse complement strand
TGGTCTGTATATCTAAGGCAGCAACCTTTTTGAGAACGTTCTGAACCTGTATGCCATACTTGCCGCAGATATTAAAATAGTAGCGACGCGCCTCGCAAGCCCAATCGTCGGTCTCGTTTATTAGCGCACCAAATTTGCCGAATCCATCAGCAGAGAAGAGCACTTTATCCAAGTTGTCGTAACTCATCATCACCTCTGGCCAGTGCACCATCGCAGCCCCAATAAATTTCAGTTCATGCTTGCCTAAAGAAAGTGTATCACCCTCCTTAACAGTCATCACGCGACCTTCGAAGTTAAAGCCTTCAAAGAAGTTGGAAAGCATTTTCACAGCCTGAGCGCTACACACCAATTGCAATCCTGGATAAGTCTCCAGCATCCATGCAATCAATGCCGAGTGGTCGGGCTCCATGTGATGAGCCACAAGATAGTCAGGCTGGCGTCCATTGAGTGCGGCCTTCAGGTTTGCCTTCCACTCTTCGCCCTTGCGACGGTCAGCAGTATCCATTACTGCAATCTTCTCATCGTCGATGAGATAAGAATTATAACTCATGCCCTCAGGCACCACATACTGACTCTCAAACAGATCGATGTCAAGATCGTCAACACCGATGTACTTAATAGTATCACTAACCATATTCATATTCTTTAGTTATTCTCTTCCATTTCCTTCAGGCAGACCTCCATCTCCTGTTTCTTCTTTGCTGCAAAAGCCAAATCCACACTGTTGTTGATACTCTGGCAAACATTGGCAGAGAACTGCTGGGCCTCAGCAATTACCTGATCCCACAGAGATTCAGAAACCCCATTCTCTAACATCTCACGAGTAATACCATACTTCACCATGCCATACACAAAGCCGGCATTAAAGTTATCGCCAGCGCCAATGGTACTAACAGTATCCATAGGTGTCACAGCATACTGCTTGCTCAGTCCGCCAACGCCCCTCACTTCCAAGGGGTCTGCTCCTTGGGTATAGATAAAGTTCTTGGTGTAGAAGGATATCTGCGAACGATAGACCGTCTCGGCTTCCGTCATATTGAACATCACCTCAAAATCCTCCTTACTTCCACGCACGATGTCGGCATACTCCAGGTTTTCCAGAATGTTGGCTCGGAGTTTCACCACTTCGCCACGATGGGAGGCACGGAAGTTCACATCGTAATAGAGGATGGCCCCATGACTGCGGGCATACTCCAGAAACGACTGCATCTGAGGACGGATAACGGGATTGACGGCATAATAGGAACCAAACATCACGATATCATCGGGCTGGATGTCAGGACAGACGAAGTCCAGTTTATCATTCGGATGGTCCTTATAGAAAACATACTCTGCATCGTTCTGATCATTCAAGAAGGCCAGGGATACAGGCGACTTTGTTTCAGGATAGACACTGATATTGCTGGCATCGACATGGTTGTCTTTCAGAAACTGGATGATGTTTCTGCCCACACGGTCATTGCCTGTCTCACTGATAAATGTGGTGTTAAGACCCGAACGACCTAAAGAGATCAGACCATTAAACACCGAACCGCCTGGTACAGCAGCAATGGGCTGTTCGTTCTTGAAGATGATGTCGAGAACTGTTTCACCTATACCTATTACTTTTCTCATATTCCTTTTAGTTATGGCTGCAAAGATAATAAAAAAAGTAAAAAGGTAAAAGGGTAAAAAGGTAAAAAAGCATCTACACGAATATTTTTTTGTAATTTTGCAGCCTAAAATGACAAAGTACAATACATATACCCTCAGAAACGGGCTACGAATCATTCATCTGCCATCGGCATCACAGGTGGTTTATTGCGGTTATCAGTTAGCAGCAGGCACACGTGACGAAGAATCTAATGAGATTGGACTCGCCCATTTCTGCGAGCACATGACCTTCAAGGGAACAGAGCGTCGTAACGCCCTGCAGATCATCAACGCCCTGGAGGGCGT
>JAFZNI010000134.1 GCA_017551005.1 Prevotella sp. | reverse complement strand
CAGGTACTCCTTATAGCGCTCGATGGCGTTAATGTAGTCTTTCTTCTCGGCATAGGCGTTGGCGAGTTGCTTTATCACATCGGCACGCCTGGCCTTATTGTCAATCTCACACTGTAGTGCCAATTTATACTGCTCGATGGCTTTGTCAGCCTGCTTCAGACCGTTGAAGGCATTGCCCAGATAAGCATAGTCCAGATAAGAGAACTTGGCACTGTCGGACTTGTTGAAGAGGGCATCGCCATATTGTACAGCCTCGTCGAAGTTGCCCAACTCTGTGTTGAAGAACATGGCCAGACGGTTCATAGCGGCATTGCGGGGCTCCTTGGTCAGACCAGCCTTAACGCGCTCCAGACCTTCAGCGTGCTTGCCGAGGAAGTAGGAAGCCATAGCATACTCTACAATGTCGTTCTTCTCCATCTTGCCTACGGGCACCTTGCCATAAGCCTCACGGGCCTTCTCAAACTCGTTGGAGAGATAGTAGATGTGACCGGAAAGGGCGTCGACCTCGATGTCGGGGCGCTGGGCCTTCAGGTCTGCGAGTTTCTGAACGGCTCCCTTCGGAGAAATCTTACGATATACCATGGCAAACTTGTAATAACCTATCGGATCCTTGGGGTCGCAGTAGGTGGCCTGGTTGTAGTAACCGATTGCTTTACTACCCTCGTTGGCATAAGCCTCGATGTCGCCCAAGAGGATGAAGGCGGGTGCATACTTGTGCTTCGATGCCTCGTCGGCCAGATTGCCAAACCTTCGGGCCTCAATTATGTTGCCTTGCTCGAAAAATAAACGTCCAGTTTTAACTAGAGCCTCAGGATTCCTTTTGTATTTCTTTGCTAATTGGTTCGCATTGTTTAAATCGTCCTTTTGGGGAGTATCTATGTTAATGGGAGAGTTAACTGTCTCATTGTATTTTGTTTCACTATAAGCCGAAACACTTGTTTTTGATAAATTAATTGAAATATTTGTTGTTTTCCCTTCTTCAACTATTACATTCTTGGATACATTATCATACCCATTTTTCTCAACAGTAATTTTATGTTCGCCAATTAATATATTATTAATTAATTGGGGAGTCTTACCAATTTTCTGACCATCAACTAATATATCGGCCATTGCAGGTGTACTATTGATATCAACTTCACCATATATAGGAGTCGGTGATTGTAGATTGATAATTTGTGGCTCTGAAGTTACAATAATATCACGGGTTGTTATCGTACTGCGATGACCTTGTTTTTTTGCTTCAAACTCATAAGTACCTGCTCCTAGATTTCCAGACCAAGAGCCATTCCCCTTTTTTTCACCATTTACCCATATTTCTGCATTATTATCAACATTTATGGTTAATTGAGCGAAATTAGGCTTTAAATTAATCGTAACAACTTTTTTGTTTTCTGGATCATCAATTGTTACAGATCCAGCCTCTAATAGATAGTTAGGAGCCTGCACACGGTAGTTATAGGTGCCAAATTTCATCATTTTGGTAGCAACACCATCATTTGTTTTTAGTAATTCGCCATTTAGTTCTACTACAGCATCAGGTGGTGTCAATTCAAATACAATATACTGAGATGTTCGTGCTTGTTTTACAATGGTTTGTACTTCACCTGAAACCAACACCATTTCATAGGTTCGAGCTGCTTCAATGGCTATGGGAAAATAATAATCACGAAGAACGCCAAGTTGTGGATGTTTTATTGAGATCTTCTTTGAGCCCTTAGGAATATATACCCACACTTCTCCTGGTGTCTGTTTTGTCTTTACTATGCCCAACGCACCACCGTCAAAGGTGAAACCAGTTTGAGTAGTCACAACTTTGATAAGTGCCGCAGTCTCTCCGTTCTGGTCTTGCTCCATTGTTCCTGACGTATTGGCCGTAAGGTCTGATTCAAGCAATTTAAAAGTGCTGACAGAAATATTTTGGCCAATTGATAACGTTACATGAATAGAGATAAAACAAATTGCTAATAATTTCTTCATGTTAATAATTTAAATGATAAAATCTCAGTCTCTTAT
>JAFZNI010000133.1 GCA_017551005.1 Prevotella sp. | reverse complement strand
TTTTACTTTTCTCATATTCTGGCGGATGGCAGTTCTGACAGATGGCAGTTAGTTAATCCCGCGCCCGGATTAACCGAAGAATGATTCCTCATTTTCCTTGTATTATACAATCTGCCGCATCAGCAAACTTTGACAAATCTGCCTCGTGGAGGGGGTAGTACATACTCACGACCTCTTTGATGCCCAGTCCTTTGCGATGCATATAGGCAAAACTACGACGCGTAAGCCACTGGTAATATGCCAGCGCCCAACCTGCCCAGTACTCGGATCCTACAGTGTAGGTGCCGTCATTCTCGCTCAAGGCTATACCACCGGTGGCCTCCACCACACTGTCGGCCAACTCGGCACCTGACAAGCCTACCAGGTAGCGGGGATTCCCACCAGCAAACTGGTGTGACACCTCCGACGCAAGGAACTTCTCGTAGAACTCTTCGATAGTGTAGCCGTACTTGCGCACGCCGCAATCCATCATCACGGCTAGGTTGCGCATCGCACCGCTCAGATATGTCTTTTTATATGCCCTGGCCATTTTTCAAATTGTTTCTAATAATGTCTATCACATAAACTTCGTGCTCTGCCATCGGCTTCGATGCAATCTGGCGATACTTACCACGAGCCTCTTCATCGCGAGACTTGTACTTGGCGAAATACTCCTGACGAGGGGCTTTGATTGCCTCAACGAATGTCAGTGCCTCGAAAGCCTTCTTCGACTTCAGAACCGTCTGCTCACCCAGTTTGCCCAGACGCATGGCTTCCGACAAGTCGGACAGCGAGAGGGTGCCGTTCACAAAGTCGCCGGCATAAGAGAAATAGGAATCGTTGGCTCGGTAGCCCACGATAATGTCGTAATTCTTGTAATCGACCTTGAAGTTCTCCAACAAATAGGCCTTTGCACGCTGAGGCAGACCTTCGGCCACGTTGAATTTCCGGTTCTCCAGCAATATCGCCAGCCAATTTAAAATATTGTACTCAGGCTCATTCAAATTCAATATGCTGAGTCCAGTCCTGTCAAGTTGATAATGATTCGCATATCCATCACTGTCCGATGAGCACGCCCATTCCTTGGCCAGTTCAGCATGTTCGGTGCAATAGAAACCCTTGCCGTAGTCGTTATAGGATTTCCCCGCCCCAAAGACCGGCTGTTCTATTATATTCACGGAACCGTGATATATATCAATCACTTCGGACATTTGCAATATATATGCTTCCTACAGGTCATTAAGATTATTCGAATGAACTAACCGAGGGTGTAGACGTAGAGGGTGGCGATGATCATGAAGAGGGCGATAATCATGACGACTATCTTGAGCCACTTCTCCAGTTTGCGACGGAGGACAATGGCGTTGAGACTGCGCTCCTTGAAGCGTGTGGCATCATCCTTGTGATGATGGTGGTGGTGATGTTGTTCTGCCATGATTATTTCAAGATATTATAAAGAAGCGATGCCAATGAAATCAGAATACTCGTCGCAGAGAATGACAACGTTGTCACCTGACCGACTGAGGAGTTCTGAGCCTTCACCTTGTTGGGTTCGACATAGATGATATCATTCTGCTGGAGATAGTAGTAAGGAGAACTGATGATATTCGCATCAGTCAGGTTGATGGTATGGATCTCCTTACGACCCTTGGCATCTTCGCGGATGAGTTTCACCCTGTCACGGACACCATAAATGGTCAGGTCACCAGCCTGGGCCAGCGCCTCGAGGATATTGATCTTCTCGTTGCCGACGGTGAACATTCCCGGACGGTTGACTTCGCCGAGGACTGAAATCTTGTAGTTGGACATACGAACCGTCACCACGGGGTTCTCTGCGGCATTCAGATATGGTTTGATCTTGTCGTGGAGCAACTGCTCACACATGGACTTGGTGAGGCCTCCCACCTCGATGGTTCCAAGCACGGGGAACTCGATACATCCCTTATTATCAACCAGATAGGTCTGAAGGGCGCGATTGCTACCTATGCTCTGATTGACAGACGATGTGTTTAAGGCCGTGGACACAATCAGATTAAAAGGTGCCGAGGCTTCGGGATTGACGGTGTTGACCGTGATGGTCAGCACATCCTTGGGCATAATACGGGCATCATAGAGGTATTCTGAACGGGTGAAATCGATGTCTTCGCTATTCTGAAAATAAGCGACATCCTTGGTGCTGCCACAGGAGGCGAAGAATAATGATACTAATGTAAGTACTATTGAATATTGAAGTTGTTTCATCTTAATAACGAAATTTAGTAGTGAAAAATGAAAAGTGAAAAGTGAAAAGTTTAGAAGGGCCACCAGGATTTTTTCTTGGTGCGGGAAGAGGAGTGACGGTAGTTGGAGGTATAGTCATAGTCCATCTGACCGGCACAGGCCTCGTCGATGAGATGACGCCACTTCTTGCCACGGGAGACCATGCGATAGATGGTGCCCCAGTCGGGAAGGCCACCTACATTGCGGTCGTCGATAAAGAGGTCTGCCTTCAACTTACGCGTGAAGTGAGGGTTGTTGTCGGTGGTCTCCTCGGGATAGTCGCGGTTGGCAGCATAGAACTCCACACCGCGCTCGCGGCACCACTGGATGGCATCGTCCAAGAGTTGGCCCTCACGGCAGGACCAGAGCACCAGGCGATGACGATCGGCAATGAGCATCTTCAAGGTCTCAGTGGCGAAGGGACGCTCCTGGCCGATTTCGGGATATTTATTCTCGACGATGGTTCCGTCGAAATCAACGGCTATTACCATAAACTAATGGATAATGGATAATGGATAATGGACAATGGATAATGGATAATGGACAATGCACAATGCATAATTCACAATGCACAATGCACAATGCACAATTATTTTTTGATGGAGTCGTCGTCTTTGTTGCCGTAGTGGGACTCGGCGTACTGACCGTAGTTACCGTAATTGCCATAGTTGCCATAGCCGTACTTGCCATAGCCATAACGGCCATAACCATAACGACCGTACTTGCCGTAGGCTCCGTAGCCATAATAGTAACCATATTTGCGGCGCGACATGTCGATACCGTTGAGCACCATACAAGGATTGGGCAACTTGCCTTCCTTGGCGATGGTGTTGAGCATGCCAATGGAGGATTTCGGGGTGTAGTCGGCACGGCAGACAAAGACAGTCATGTCGGCATGCTGACCAATCTGGAGGGTATCCGTGACCAGACCGACAGGGGCCGTATCGAAGACGACATAGTCGTAGGTCTCACGCAGGATCTTCGCCACCTCGGCAAAGTTATCACGAGCCAACAGTTCCGTGGGGTTCGGGGGAACAGGACCGGCCAGGAGCAGGTCGAGGTTGTCGTTGACACCAGACCGCTGGATCTGGTTGACCACCGCTGCCTTCGTCACCTTATCCAAGGTGAGGATGGAGGTCATACCCTCGAAACGGTCGGAGACGCCGAACAGACGACCCAAGGCGGGCTTACGGATGTCGAGACCACAGAGGATGACCTTCTTGCCGAGAAGGGCAAACGACACCGCGAGGTTGGCGGCATTGAACGTCTTGCCCTCGCCCGAAGTGCTGGAGGTGAAGAGGATGACCTTCTCATCGCCCTTGAGCATGAACTGGATATTGGTACGCATGGAGCGGAATATCTCGTCGATCTGGTTGTTCTTGTTGGCCTGCACCACGATACCTGCCTTCTGTTTCACATTGTCGGAGGCGACAGCCACATCGGCGATGATGGGCAGGTCGGTCAGACTAGCCAAATCCTCATGACCCTCAATCTTATAGCGGAAGAGGGAGACGAGCCAGATGAGCAACAGGGGCAGACCTATGCCAAGGAGCAAGGAAGCCAGAATGATAATGAGTGTCTTGGGACTGACCTTACCCTCAAACAGAGGCTCGTCGATGAGTTTTCCGTTGTCTGCCGTGGCAGCCAGGGCGATGCTGTTCTCCTCACGTTTCTGGAGCAGGAGCATATAGAGCGTAGCCTTGACATCCTGCTGACGGCCTGCCTGAGCAAGGACACGCTCCTGGATAGGCGCTGCAGAGACACGACCCTGGAACTTGGAGTACTGCGACTGGATGCCCTGGCGGTTGATGTCGGCAGAACGGCGGGCCTGCATGAGAGCCGTCTGGATGCTATGCTGCAACTCGTAGATGGTGGCCGTGAGTGTCTGTACCTGCGGAGCCTGTTCACTGGCGGCCTTCAACAGGCGGTTGCGATCCTGCACAGCCTGGTTGTAACTGTTGATGAGGTTGGTGGAGGCACCATCGGTGACACCCACATTAGAGGGAATAATCTGATACTTGTTCTTGGGATTGTTGACAAAGTCGCGCATGTAGTCGAGCATCTGCACCTGGGCATTGGCCTCAGAGAGACGTGCCGAGAACTCGTTGGACATCTGTACCGACTGAGAAGCGTCGGCCAGAGAGGTGACAGAGTTCTGCTGCTTGAACTTCTCGATCTCGCCCTCGGTGGCGCCAAGTTCCTTATTGATCCTATTCATACGGTCGTTGATGAACTCCTCCGTACGGAAGGCCACCTCATTCTTGTCGGCATTGGCCTGACGGTTGTAGCATATATTCAACTGGCGCAGCACATCCATGCCGCGGCGGTAGTTCTTATCCTTCAGCGTCAACTGCGCAATGGAGGTCTGCTTGGAGGTGGGGGAGATGGTGAGGCGCTTCAAATAGTCGGTAGCCACCGCCATCGGCGGGCGGATGGTGATCAGGAAGACCTGTCCCTCCTGCAACTCCTTGCCTGGCACGGCTGTCATGGTGATCGTTCCCAGACTGGTCTTGAAGACGGCAGGCAGCGACTTGGCCCGGCGGGTGAAGGGTTCTCCCTCCTTCTTATTGACCACGGTATTGCCGGAAATCATGTAGTTGGTGCCTTCGCGCCACAACTTCATCTGCAGGGACTGCGTCTTCTCCAACAGGTTGAAGTCGAGGGAGTCGAGGTGCTGCGGATCAAGGTCGATGTTTACCGGCTGCGTCTGATAGATGATGGGCCTCTGGACACGTCCCTTTGCCCTGTACTCCGTGTAGAGTTTCAGGTCCTTCACCACATCACGGAGCAGCATACGAGACTGGAGGATCTCCATCTCGTTTTCGATACCCGTGGAGTTACTCATAAAACCTAAGTCCTCCACATTGGCCAGCATCTGGGCCGGATTCTTTTTCTTGTTATCATCCTTGATGAGCATCCGCGCCGAGACCTGATAGACCGGCTCGGTATAGCGCAGATAGATGAATGCGCCGCACACGAAGATGATGAGCGACAAAAGGAACCACTGCCAGTTGAGCACCAGCACTGCAAACAGATTGGAGAAACTGAACCAGGAATTGTTTTTGCCGTCCTGGCCTTCGTCCAATAAGTCCTCAAGTTCATTGAGGCTGATTTTCTTTTCTTCTGACATAATTATGCTATTTGTTTTTTTAATGTTATCCTATGGGTTAATCGACTTTTGCCAAAAAGGAGGTAGGGATGTAAGCGGTGGTGAT
>JAFZNI010000132.1 GCA_017551005.1 Prevotella sp. | reverse complement strand
TGAACATGTTCTTCACGAAGTGAGCCTGCCAAGCCACCTCCACGATGAAACGGACGCGCAGACGGGTAGCCTCATTGGCACCACAGAAAGCGTCCATCACGTACAGGTTCTTGTTGCAGAGTTCCTTAATGGCGATGTCCTTTACCTTGGCCCAAACCTCCTCGCTCATGGGGTGGTTGTCGTTCTTGTATTCCTCAGATGTCCACCATACCTTATCCTCGCTCTGTGCATCCTTCACGATGTACTTGTCCTTAGGTGAACGACCGGTATAGATACCCGTCATTACGTTCACGGCGTTGAGTTCGGTGTTGACACCCTTGTCAAAACCAGTCAAGCCTTCCTTTGTCTCCTCCTCAAAGAGGTACTCATACGATGGATTGTGAGCAATCACGGTAGAACCGGTGATGCCATACTGAGTCAAATCTAATTTTGCCATATTACTAATCTAATTTTAAATGAATATTATCCTTGTTATTTCAAATCGCAACGTGAATTTCAATTCACGGCTGCAAAGGTACTAATATTTTGAGAATTAGGCATTAAGAATTAAGAATATTTTGCGCGCACACAATTATTTTTAGGTTAAAGAAGTTAAAAAAGAATATCGGAGCGACACATTTGCCACTCCGACATAACAAAAAAATTGTATCTTTGTCCCCAGATTTATACAAACAGGATTATGGAAGTAGTAGATTTCAGCAAAAACAACTCGATCATCAACCAGTATATGGCTGAGTTGCGCGACAAGAACTATCAGAAGAACCGGCTCCTTTTCCGGTATAACATCAAGCGTATCGGTACGCTGATGGCGTATGAACTGTCCAAGACTTTGGAATATAAGTCAAAGACCGTTACAACGCCCCTCGGCACACTGGATATCCCGTTGCCGAAGGAGGATATTGTGGTTGCCACCGTGCTCCGTGCAGGATTACCGTTCCACGAGGGATTCTTAGATGTGTTCGACAAGGCCGACAACGGTTTTGTGTCTGCTTTCCGTATGTATATCAACCGTGAGCATACCGAGGTAGGCGTCCATACGGAGTATATTGCCACGCAGAGTGTGAAAAACAAGACGCTACTCATCGTGGATCCGATGCTGGCAACGGGAGGCAGTCTCGCAGCCGCCATAGAGTCATTACTTCAAGCAGGAAAGCCTAAGAAGATTCATCTGTGTTGCGTGATTGCAGCCCCAGAGGGTATCGAAGTTGTAAAGGAGGTATTGCCCGAAGGCTCTACCATCTGGTGCGCCGCCATTGACCAGGGCATGAATGCACAGAAATATATCGTACCGGGCTTTGGCGACTGCGGCGACCTCTGTTATGGCGAGAAGTTGCAGAGTTTCAGAAAGATAGCAGATAAATAAATATAATGATGATGGATACAATAATGATTGAGCCCGCCAGTCGGCGGGCTCAATCATTATTGTATCTTTTCCAGAATCATCATCAGGTATTTCTCGTTCGTCCATGTGAATCCGGGCATATTCATCACCGATTCCATGATCTGTCGCTTTTCCTTGGTTAGGGTGCGTTTCAGATGGCGCTCATGCACCCGTACGAACTTGTCGTTCAACCGGTAATAATAGACATTGACGACGGGGAACTGGAGTTCCGACTTGTCAGTGGCCTCAATCGTGTTGTAACTCAGCGAACTGGACGTGCTGGTCAGGGACGTGAGGTCGAGGTTGGTGATATTCGCACTGTTGGCTCTCGACTGCTTGTATGCATTGATGTCGATGACTTTCGTACAGAAGAGCGCGTCATTTCCGACGCTGTCCACCTGATAGCATAGCATGCTGTCGATGCGGATATAGGTGCGGTCTTCGAATTCCACCCGTAACAGGGTGCTCATGTCAGCCTCCATGATGTTGTCGTTGCTCATGTATAGCAGCGCACCATTCTTTAGGAAGATGTTGGCCAAGGGGATGCTCGTCTTTCGTCCGCTGGTCAGGTATACCGTAGCGGGACGGAAGTCGTGATAGACAGTGATGGCCGATGTGTTCGGCTGGTGCTGCTGGGCCGTCACGTTTAGGGTTGCCAACAGCACGATGGTGATAACTAGTGCTAATCTTTTCATATCATTTTTAAATAAGGTGGAGCGTACCCATCAGGTAGACCAGGCCGAAGCCTAGTACCATCGAGATGACACCCATGATGGAACCCACCTTCACCATGTCGTTCTGCTTCACGTAGCCCGTGGCGAAGGCCAGGGCGTTAGGCGGCGTGGAGATGGGCAGGATCATGGCTGACGAGGCAGCGATGGCCACACCGATCAGCACGGTTCCCGTGCCTCCGATAGGAGCGAGTTTATCGCCCATGGCACCACATACAATCGCCAGGATCGGCATCAGCAGGGCTGCTGTGGCCGAGTTCGAGATGAAATTCGAGAGCAGGTAGCAGATGGCACCGCCAAGCAACAGGATGAGCAGGGGCGAGAATTCTCCGAAGGGGATGCTCGCCACAGCGTTGGCAGCCAGACCAGAGGCGTTCAGACCATAGCCGAGGGCGAAGCCGCCGGCCACCATCCAGATGACACTCCAGTTGATCTGCTCCAGGTCGCGCTTGTTGATGACACCTGTCAGGGCGAAGACACAGAAGGGAATCAGGGCTACCGTATTAGCGTTGATGCCAGTGAACTGGTCAGACAGCCAGAGTGCGATAGTGACGATGAAGGTCACAATGACCACCTTCGACTGGAATCCCTTCTGCATACCACCTTCAATCTTCAGTTCTACGGTCTTCTGTGTGAAGGGGAAGAACTTCAGTATCAGTCGCCAACTGATGAACAGCAGCACGACGACGAGGGGGAACATGAACATCATCCACTGACCGAAACTGAGCCCCATATTCAGACCCTCAGGATCGTTGAGGTATTTCAGGGCAATCGTGTTTGGCGGTGTGCCGATGGGCGTTCCCATACCACCGAGGTTGGCGGCTACGGGGATTGACATCGCCAGTGCGATACGGCCCTTGCCTTCTGGCGGCAACTGACGGAACACGGGTGTCAGGAACGTCAGCATCATGGCAGCCGTAGCCGTGTTGGATACGAACATAGAGAAGAGGCCTGTTACCAGCAGGAAACCCAGCAGCACCATCTCACTTCTCGTGCCGAAGGGAGCCAGCAGTACCTTTGCCAGTTGTGCGTCGAGTCCTGTCTTCGTGGCTGCGATAGCCAGTACGAAACCACCGATGAACAGCATGATGACAGGGTCGGCGAACGTTGCCATCACACCTTTATAGGATAAGAGTTTACCCACCTCTTCCTCCTGCACCATAGGCGCAATGCCGCTGTCCGTACAGAACAGGAGCATGATGACGATAATGGCCACCGAGGTTGCCCATGACGAAACGATTTCGAGAACCCACATCAGCGTGGCAAATGCGAAGATGGCGATAATACGCTGTTGGACGACGGTGAGATCCTGGATACCATACCATTCGGTAGGTATGTTCCAGAGTAACAGTGTGACGATTGCTACCAATGCAATCTTGATGGTACGTTTGGCATCTGGGTTGTACTTCCTTTGATGACGCATCTTGTGATACGTATCAACCAGATGGAAGCCTTCATAAATATGAAACATTTCTCTATGATTTTATTATGTTATCTTGAAATCGCCTGCAAAGGTACAAACATTTTTTCTTAACTCTTGACTCTCAACTCTTAATTAATATGAATAATGAGTGTATAATTACACAAATACATCCCCAAAGCGTTGCGCCTCGGGGATGTTTGCCAAGTGGAGTTTACAAAATTTGCAGGTTATTTCACCTCCCAGATGTCGTTTGTTTCGAGAAGTTCAGTGAAGTTGTGGTATTTCTTCATGCCTGAAACTTCTTCGAGTTGGGCATAGACGGCCTCGTTGTAGGTGGGAGCCTCCACGTCGCGGATTACGCCAAGGGCGATGGGGAACCCATCCTCAGGCGTCATCATGGCGAGTTTCAGTTGCAGGGTGTTGTCCTCGCAGTGGGCATCATGCACGAGCACGTCGTCCAGTGTGTAACCGTCCTTGCCAATCTCCACCACCTTCAGGCCGAAGCCCTGCTGCACGAGTCCGAATTCATTGTTCTCGCCAAACACGAGTTTCTCACCGTGCTTCACGTAGATGGCGTTCTTCTTACGACCCTCGTTGTTATAGACCACATCGTGACAGTGGTCGTTGAAGATGACACAGTTCTGCAACACCTCCGTCACGCTGGCACCCTTGTGCTCGTAGGCTGCCTTCAGCACTTCCACGCTGCCCTTGGCATCAGTTGCCACGCAACGGGCGAAGAAGTGTCCGCGGGCTCCGAAACAGAGTTCTGCTGGACGGAAGGGATCCTCTACCGTGCCGTAAGGGCTCGACTTAGAGACGAAGCCACGGGGTGAGGTGGGTGAGTACTGACCTTTCGTCAGACCGTATATACGGTTGTTCAGAAGGATCATGTTCAGGTCGATGTTCCTACGGTTGGCATGGATGAAGTGGTTACCGCCGATAGCCAGTCCGTCGCCGTCGCCAGAGATCTGCCAGACGGTGAGGTCGGGGTTGGCCACCTTCGCACCTGTGGCGATGGCAGCAGCACGTCCGTGGATCGTGTTCATACCGTAGGTAGCCATGTAGTGGGGCAGACGACTGGAACAGCCGATACCACTGATCACTGCGATGTTCTCAGGGGCTACGCCAATCTCGGCCATAGCCTTATGGAGTGAAGCCAGGAAGAAGTGGTCGCCACAACCAGGGCACCAACGGGGCTGGCCTTTCTTGAAATCTTGTGCTGTATAACTCATAATACTTAACTTTTCACTTTTCACTATTCACTTTTCACTTCTTCAAGATATCCTCGAATGCGTTGACTAACTCTTCTACCACGAAGGGTTGTCCCTTCACTTGGTTGAACTGGAAGGGTACGAAGTTGTCGACCTTCATACGGAGATAGGCGGCGAGTTGACCCATGTTCTGTTCAGCCACCACCACCTTATTATATTTATTAAGCACGGCAGCCGTGTTCTTCGGCAGTGGGTTCAGATACTTGAAGTGTGTCTGAGCCACCTTATAACCCTTGGCACGGAGTTCGTCCATGGCTGAGCGCAGATGTCCGTAGGTAGAACCAAAGCCTACAATGAGCAGGTCGGCATCATTCACGTCGCCATCCACTTCGAGGTCAGGTACCTGGATATTCGCAATCTTCTGCTGGCGCAGGCGCGTCATCAGGTCGTGGTTCTCTGGATTGGTGGAGATAGCACCCGTGTTCGAGTCCTTCTCCAGTCCGCCGAGGATGTGTGTGAAGCCCTCACGACCAGGCACAGCCCAGTAGCGGGTACCGTTCTCAGCACGCATATAAGGTGTCCACTTACCCTTCAGTTCCTCAGGAACGTATGGAGGATTGATGGGATCGAGTTTGTCCATCTCAGGCAGTTTGAAGGCGCCCGAGCCGTTGGCGACGAAAGCATCAGTCAGCAACACCACAGGAGTCATGTGCTCCAAAGCAATCTTACAGGCGTGGTAAGCAGCGTCGAAGCAGTCAGTAGGACTGGTGGCAGCCATTACAGGCATCGGACTTTCACCGTTACGTCCGAAGA
>JAFZNI010000131.1 GCA_017551005.1 Prevotella sp. | reverse complement strand
GCCAACGCCACCGAGGTGAATGCCATTATCAACAAGACGTGTGAGGAGATGAAGAAGCAGATGCCTGCCGGACTGGAGTTCGTCACCATGATGACCAGCGACGACTTCCTCTTTGCAGCCATCCATAATGTGGTCGAGACGCTGATCATCGCCATCATCCTCGTGATCCTTGTGGTGTTCTTCTTCCTGCAGAACTTCAAGGCCACGATTATTCCGTCGATATCCATCTGCGTGTCGCTGTTAGGCACCTTTGCCATCGTCTCGCTGGCAGGCTTCTCGCTCAACATCCTGACGCTGTTTGCTTTGGTGCTCGCCATCGGTACGGTGGTGGATGATGCCATCGTGGTGGTGGAGGCAGTCATGGCGAAGATGGAGGGTGGTATCAGCGATGCCCGCGAGGCTACCCGTCAGGCCATGAGCGAGGTGTCGGTGGCTGTCATATCGTGTACCTTGGTATTTATGGCCGTGTTCATCCCCGTGACCTTCATGCCCGGCACCTCAGGCACGTTCTTCACCCAGTTCGGCGTGACGATTGCCTCTTCCGTCGGTCTGTCGTGCGTGTCGGCCCTGACGCTCTGTCCGGCACTCTGTGCCATCATGCTGAAGGTGACCGATGGCAAGAAGGAAGGCAAGAGCCTGACCTACTACACGAAGAAGGCCTATACGGTGAGTTATAACGCCATCTACAACAAATACTCGAAGGCCGTCCAAAAGTTTATCAAGCGCCCCGTCCTGGCATGGAGCGTACTGGCACTGGCCGCCGTGCTGCTGGTGTTCTTCATGAGGAGTCTGCCCTCTGGCCTCGTGCCACAGGAAGACCAGGGTGTGTTCTTGGCTGAGGTGCGCGTTCCGGAAGGCACCACCTTGCAGCAGACCCGTGAGATCGTGAAACAGGTGGAGGCCAAGATAAAGAAGATTCCCGAACTGGAGAGTTTCGCTATATGCTGCGGCTACGGTATGGCATCGGGCGAGGGTTCCAATTTCGCCACCCTGATTGTCCGTCTGAAGAACTGGGAGGAGCGTCCCGGCATGAACCACCTGATTGACCTCGTCATGTACCGTTTCTACTTCGACTGTATGGACATCAAGAACGTGCAGGTGCTGCCCTTCCAGATGCCGCAGATTCCGGGCTATGGTACCAGCAACAGTGTGAGTCTGGTGGTGGAAGACCCCACCGACGGCAACCTGTCGGAGTTTGCCAAGCATACCGAGAGGTTCCTGGCCAAACTGTCTGAGCGACCTGAGATCAGTTCTGCCATGTCTACCTATTCTGAGCGCTACCCGAAGTATCAGGTCAATGTGGATGCTGCCCAGTGCGACCGTGCCGGCGTTTCACCTGCAGTTGTGCTTAATACACTTGGTGCTTTCTGCGGCGGCTCGTATATCGGCAACTTCAACCAGTTTGGTAAGGTTTACCGCATCATGTCCAGCGCTTCGCCCGAATACCGTCTTGACCCGTCATCGCTGAACAACATCTTCGTGCAGGTGAAGGGCGGCAAGATGGCCCCCATCTCTGAGTTCGTCTCGCTGAAGGAGATCGTCGGTCCGGCGAACATCGAGCACTTCAACCTGTTCCAGAGCATCACCTGCTTCTTGACGGCAGGAAGCGGCTATACCGAGGGCGACGCCCACAAAGCCATCGCAGAGGTGTTCAAGCAGGAGATGCCCGCTACGGCTACTTACGAGTACAGCGG
>JAFZNI010000130.1 GCA_017551005.1 Prevotella sp. | reverse complement strand
TGGATAATTGAAGATTTTGAAGTACCTTTGCACATAAGAAGCGTTTATAAGTCCTTGTAAATTAGCACTTAAAGGTACTCATTTTTGTCGACATGACAAAGAAAAAACGCTTCTTTTTTTTGTACCTATGAATTATTCAGGTTAAAAAATTCATCCGCTTTATCAAAGGTATGTTTTATGAGAAATTCATATTCATCAAATAGAAGAAAGAAAGGACGTTCACATAAATCAGCAAACCATGGCATAATATGTATAAATAATCCAAGCATTTCACTTGTATCATACTTTTCTAACTGGCAAAAAACATTATTCCAATTATCACTTGGAATAATCTCTATATTATTGGGAAACACTTCCCGAGATGTAAATATTTTTTGTTTGAAAAGTTCGGCAACTATTAAAGAAATAATGTATCTATATACACCTGCGGTATTATTGACAATGCTACAAACTCCCTTGAAATCCATATATATAGGAATACAAGGAGCTTCATCTCCTTGTTTTATCAACTTCTTTTGAACTGTACGTAATAAACTTGTCTTACCAAACCTTCTGGTGCCAATTATAGATAAATTGATATTACTTAAAATATACTTGTCTAACGTCTCAAGTAATTTTTTTCTTCCAAATAACAGATTGACATCTGTAACAATGTTGTTATTAAAAGGTACCATAATCAATTATTTTTTAAACGTTCAACTTGCATGGAATATTCAACAGCCCACCATTGTCTAAAAAGATCCACGTTAATTTTATAGATCAGTTCGTTATCATCCCTTGTTTCTGTAATTATTCTTTTTTCTCGTAAAGAACGAAGTGCATTAATTGCCTTTTGGTCATCTTCACTATAATTATGAACCCATAATCGATGGAAATCACCAAACCTAACTTTTTGTGGTTTATTTTGACGGTCACTTCCTAACTTAACTAGACACGATATAACATCTTGTTCTTCTGGTTTTGATGAATCAATCATATTACCAAGGAAATCGTTAGCATATAATTTTGATATATCTACTATTTTGCTCTTTTCTGTTTGTACTATTCTTCCTGTCATAATACCTATAACATACTCCAATTCCGGGTATCCAATTATTGTTCTTTTTGCATCTCTAGCAAAACATGCACTATAATAGCATATCATCTGTATGAAATAGGGAACATCACCCGATAATCTATGAATATAAGCCTTTGCCTCTTTTGTGAATCTTAGTTTATCAGTCATTAGGTCCATCAATTCTTCCGCAGAGGTTGGATCAATATTACTTATATGTTCTTCTATCTGACCAGCCATGCTACCTTGGGTTGCGCCATAACGCGGATCAGAAATGAGTTCTTTTGTATCATAGGTTCCCGCATAGATAAAACTTGCCTTATGATTAAATGCCAATTCACGTAAGTCATGAAGGAAACTTGGACCCGCCTGCATTCCTTTTTCATCGAATATTTTTTCAACAAAAGTGTATTCATCAAACAGAATAAGTGGGTGGATTCCTGCTTTATGTATCATTTCAAAAAGAGGATTAACATGTCTTCCGTTCATTTTTAATTTGGTTACTGGCTGGATATTAAAATCCCAGGGTTTATTCGTCTCTGGGTTAATACGCCGAGAATAGTCCATTAGTTTATTATAAACAATTTCATTCAAAAAGAGATTCCATACTTTGCTCAATTTGTCAAACCCTGTTAAGGCATTGAAACTACAACGAATAGGCATAATTACATATTCTTTTCCATTAATAGAAATTTTAGCGCCCATAATACGTTTAGCGAGCGTATTCAAGATTGAACTTTTACCCATTCTTGTCAACCCATAGAGGACATATGATCGTGCATCTAATATGTTTACAGTATAATGTTTTATGAGTTTATCTATAAGTTCATCTCTTCCTTTGAATAATTCCCGACTAACTTCACCACTGAAAACCCATTTTGGACGTTCTTCTTCTCCAATTAATTCTTCCTGTCTTGGCTCTGATGTAATAGTGCATTCATATGGATCTGTTTTGGGAAGAACAGCACCATTTTTTTTCGCTTTTGTTTCAACTCTCAGTTTTAAAGGAGAAATATTATTCAATTTCTCTGGGATCCTAATGGAAACAGTATGTGGGGTATCTGTACCATCTGGGTCTGGACGAAGTCTAACGTCTTCGTCATACATGGTGTTATACTTTTGTTTTTCTTCTTCGTCAGAAATAGATATTTTCATGGAAAATCCATCAGGAGTAATCGTCTTTCCTGTTCCTATGTTTCTGACATTAAGATTGATTTGGGCAATACCACCAGAAATCAACACGTGAGGAGGATCTGCTTCTATGTTTATCACTGGGTATTGTTTTGCCATTTTCTTTTGACGTCCATCTTCAATCGTTTTCTTCCATCTTTGACAAATAGGCATAAAAAGTGTGCGTCCAAAAAAAGTTGGATTAAGATGTAAATTATCCAATATTTTGTCTACATCACTTTTACTATGGCTAAGTATTTCTAATTCTTCATCTTCACTTGCATTTCTCAAGGGAGAAAGCTTATCAATGATTTGTGACAAGGATTCTAAATATCGTTCATCTGTCGATGGTAACAGATATTTGTACAGTTCCATTTGGTCAAACCACGCATAAGTGCTGTTGTCTGGATCTTCCAAATCCAAGATAGCTCCAGTTTGTAATTCTCTTAATTGGTTTTTCTGCTGCCTTTTTAGTCTGAAAATCTCATATAGGAAATCAGATACCGTCAAATCTTCAGATATTACCGTATAATTCAAAGAATTAATGAGACGGAAGGTTTCCTTACGCTTCTTAGGAGAAAAAAGCATGTCATAACAGAATTTTAAGCCATCATCATTATTAACTAATTGATTCCATGCTTCACTACTACATGCACCGATACTTATTATAGTTTGAATTACAATTGATTTAAGAGATGGGTCTTTTTCTCCCAAAGCATTGATTAAAATCTGAGAGAATGTACCATCGAAAACAGGTTTTTTTTCAGAGGCTACTTGATAGGCAGTTGTGACGAGTTTTATATATCTTGTCATAGCATCAAGCAACAAGGTATCTGATAGTTTTGAAATTTTAATTGCCTCAATTATAAAACTTACAGCAGAATCTCGAAGAGGCTCTAACGCTGACACTCCGTATGCACCAATATGACTTTTATAATTATTATATATACTCTTGCCTCTGTTTAATGCATAGTTTGATATTTCTTGCCTGTTGTATTCATAATTAATGAGTTTTTCCCCCAGTTGCTCTATAGCAGATGGATCTTGCATGATTAAAGCACTTGGCTGCTCATGTTTTTCTTCGTCGATTTCTACTACCAAATCATTATAATTACCTTGTTCTGTTCTTGGCATTTTTCGAACCACCAGCATCAGTTCGCGGGCATCGTTACTAAGAGGATTGTTGTTTAAAGCATCCTCTAATGTCCTCTTAATAACCTCCCGCTTGCGCTCATTTTTTATTTGAAGTCTTGCGATTTCAATAAGAATAGAACAACGTTCATCTTTATCCTGTAATGAAATGGTATCTTTTAACTCCAACAAAGCATGTTCAAGTTCTTTAGTGTCTTCCGTTTTTTTAAGAATGTCTATTTGCTTAAGCGTTAATTCTTTTTTATAGTCGTCATCAATAGTCTTGGCTTTTTTACACCACTTTATAATTGAAATTACGTCCTCCTTTTTTCCTGAAGTTTCCATATCAAGCATTTTTTCCTTCAGATATTTTTTAAAATATGGCAGTTCTTCATCAGGGAATTGCCCTTCATTAATATCATCGAAGACTTCATTTACTTTCATATCAAAGAAGGCAATTTTGGCTTTGGGGTTCTGGTTGGATTTTGATGAAGGAAGTCTGTAATATCTTATTTGGGCACCTCTTGTTAAACGTTTAATACTATAATCACTATTTTGTATTAAATCATAATTTACTAAAAGGCAGACATCTTTACTGTCTGTATGCTTATAGTCATAAATGTAACATAATCCTTTGTCACGAAGGAAATTTATAATCTCACCATCAGCAGGTAGCACACCATCAGCAGGCTTTAGTTTCTTGGCAAAAAGATTTCTTTGAAATGGACTAATATCAGTTTCTTTAAGTTCAATCTTCCTTGGAACTTCATTGAGTGCTTGCTCTTTCTCAAATGAAGAATTATCATTGCTTGACAAACGTTCGTGTCTGTTTTCAGAATCTAACCTGCTATTTATGTCGTGTTCTTCTATAAAATCTTGTGTTAAAGATCCTTTTAATTTAATTGTTTTACCATCTGTATCTTTAATCCAAACACAATCATCAGACACTTTTTCAAGTACCCCCTTTAATACTTTATTTGATAATCTTAGAATTATTTCCTTACCTAATAAATTATCAATTAAAAATTCGTTCATATATTTTGTATCTTTATGTTGTCTAAATTATAAAACACTATATTTAGAGTTTTTGCAATCTCACGCAATCATCAGACACCAATCCTGATTTGTCTTTTATCTTGTCTGGAAGTCCTGGACCTTGAACTTTTTCACCATTTTGTTCTTTCTCATAGACCTTTCCATTCAAATCAAGAAGGAATTGAAGAATATCAGCATCACGACGCATACCATACGCATCCTTGACAGCATTATCAAGACGAGTTTGAATCTCAGAAACAGGATTCTCTGGAGTGTCATCCATAATACGATATAAATCTCGTAAAGTATAGTGATGCTTTTCCATCATCTCATTACGTTTATCTCGTAAAGCCTTAGCCTGCTTAGCAACTTCTTCGATCTGCTTTATAGTAGGATTCTGTGGCCAAGGGAACGAATCAAAAACAGTATCTGATGTATATCTCCACGTTCCACCAAGTGTTGAGCATCTGGCCATAAACCACTCCCAATGAATAGTAGATTGCAGTATTCCAAACGAATAATCATCGTCCATGGGGAAAGACTGAACGACATCACTTGGATTTATATCACTGCTGACAAACTCAAAAATCGGTCTTTTGGTAACTCGTGAACATGCAATAAAACGATCTAATGATTGTATAAGATCCATTAGTTCGTTCCGTGCATATGCAAGATTCCACCATCGTTTAAAAAAGTTCTCATGATGATGATTTAATCGAGCGTTTGGATTATGTTTAATTAATTCTTCATTACGTCTTATTTCTTTTTCAGCTTTCTCCTTAAAGATAGGATAAACATGCTGATGAAGATGTTCATAGAGATTCTTGTATGCAGCAACTTCAAAAACATCAATTGCCTTCCTGAAATCTATAACATAGCGTTGAGGCTGCGACAGGTATTGACCAACTAATTCCTCACCTGTCAAATAGGGACGAATCACTTCCCTGTTCTTTTTATCATTTAGAAATTCATTAGCCTGCTCTTTAGTTAAAAGGAAAAATTGATTGCCATGCGTCTGCCCTTGATAGCATCCAGTGGATTGACTATTGCATAACAAACTCTTTGCCGTTGTAACATCAGAAAGGCTCAATGCAGAATTAATAACATCTAATTCGTAATCCTCAAAGGGGGAATTTTTGTTGTCGCCTATTTGGTATGTCAATGTTTTTTTTCGTTTCTCTTCTCCCTTTTTCCATGTTGCTATTGAAACATGTACTGCCGCATCGCCAGACCAAACTTCTGTTGACACAGAATCGAGGATAGTTCCACCATTTTCCACGATATAGTCAAGACCTCCCATGCGAGAAAAATTCTGGCGGATGGTATTGGTGCCTACAAGACCAGCATACTGGCCTTCTTTCATCAATTCGTGAGCCTTTCGGAACCAATAGACACAGAAATCCGCACGTCCAGGTACATCGGGGAACTTCTGACGAACGCTATCCACATAAGCAGCACCCAATTCTTCTATCATCTTGTTTTTTGACTGATATGGAGGATTGCCTATTACAACATCAAATTGTGGCCAGTTTTCAAGTAAAGCATCCTGACACAAGATGTTATTATCCATATTGTCAAGAGGCAGTGTACTATCGAAATTAAAGGAACTACCATGTTTAGAGATACGTTTCTGATAATTTACCTCGCAAAGTTCCTTAGCAATCATCATAGTCATCTTGGCAAGTTCTACTGCCATTGACTGAACATCTATGCCAAAGAACTGCTTTGTGCTTATGGCTGAACCAAAATTAATGTTTTTGTCGTTGACACTTGGGAATTCAAAAAGACGGTCGATGACCTGACATTCCAATTCCTTCATTTCACGATAAGCAACAAATAAAAAGTTGCCACAACCACATGCTGGGTCAAGTACACGATATTCACCCATCTGACGGCGAACATCTTTCAACTCGTCTATGGTCTTTGCTTTGGCTATTTTTTCTTTCCAGGGGCGGATGATGGTTGGCGTAATAATACGCATCATATCCTGTTCGTTTGTGAAATGTGCACCATACTTATGACGTTCATTGGAACGCATAGTCCCTTCAAAGAGAGCACCAAAAATTGATGGGTTGATGTTCGTCCAATCTTTATCAGCAGCCTCTTTAAGTACTTTCAAACAGTGATCATCGAGGTCAATAGGATCAACATCATCGAATAATCCACCGTTGAAGTAACGAATGTCCTTATACTTTCCTCCTCTTGCTGGCCTCTCGCTTGCCATCTGCCGGAACAGATTACCAATCTCATCGTAGGGGTTCGCTTTTCCATCAATGCAGTCTTGCAAAATTTGAGTAAAGAAACCTCTGGGAAGTAATTCTATGTCTTCTGAGAATAAAGCCAAAACACATTGTAAAATGAAGTGTTGGGTACGAGTGACATCTTCTTTTTTCTCAAATGTGAGATATTGGTATAATTCGCCTATCAGATTAGCCGCTTCCTTAGATACACTTTCCGTGTTATTATTAAAAATTGGAGTATTTCCCTCCAAGAAACTCATGCAAGTGTGTCTTTCTGGAAGATCATCAATGGTCACTTCGTCAACCTTGTTGAACTCGTCATAAATGACAAATCTGTTAAAGTTGCATAGTATTACATATCGAGGCTTTCTACAGCCTGGGCCAATATCAATAGTTGGCTTGAGATTGTCCCAATAATCACGGGCTTGCTGCAGATGAGATTCCAGGTCTTTGATTTCCTTCTTCTTCATCTCTATCAGAACACCGTCTTTTCCAGGAGGACTCCAAAGACAATCAATATAGTTCGTCGTATTAGTGTCAGCAATTTTGATTCGAGCCTCTAACTTGCCTTGTGCTTCAAATATTCCCTTTTGTCCGTAGGCACGAAAAAGACGATCACAGAAGGTCTGTGCCTGACCTCTTTCATCACCACTTAAATCATTTTTGACGAAAGAAACAAATTCCTCTATGTCTTGTTTTCTCATATTGAATAATCAGATTATTCTTCAAAAACGAAGTTGGCTATTCTCTCTGCAACCTTAACAGTAATGTTTTCTATATCTGTTTTAGTCCAGGTATCACTGGGATAATTGGTGAGAGCAAGGGCTATGTTATACTTACTGTCTTTATATCCTGACTTGTCGTTAATTGACTTTTGCTTTTTTGTTTTGAACCATTCATTGCTGATGGATTTATTAATGTCTTCCTCCAGTAAAATCTTGTTGCCCAACTTATTTGCAAGGCTCATGAACTCGTCGCGTGTTTCTATGCCAGCATCCACTCTAATGGTTTCTATATTATGTCCACTTGCAGGCATAATATGCTCAATATTCAATGTCTCAGAGAAATTGAAGTATAGGCCATGTGCCTTGTCGTAAAGATACTCATTAAGATAGACTAGTACATTTTTTTCGTATTCAAGCAATAGTCCCTGAATATCATACTTTTGCCAATTCTTGGCTATGTGTTCTGAGAAGTCTTTCTTGATTTCTTCGATAGAGACATTTTTATCAACAAGTTTTGTGGCTTCTCCAAAAAGGAATGTCTTGAATCTGGAACTGGAATAACCAGCATCTACAAGTTCCAAAATGGTGAAAAGTTTCAGTAGGCTCTCACCGACATCAAAGACCACATCTTCTGATATGTCTTCTACTTCATATCTAAATAGATAAGAAATTACGTAAGTCTTGATGTTCTCGTTGAACTTAGACATCAACTTTATCAGGGGATAATCCTTTATCCTATCCCATATCCTTACTATCTTTTCAAAATTATCGCAGAGTTCAATGGGATCCTTTAATATCATTTTTGATTCTGGGTCGCTTGTGTAAAATCTGCGAAGACCTGGAGTCGTTACATCTGGCAGATTGCCTTCTCTCATATATACTTTACGAACGGCTCTCCAAATATACATGTATTGCTGAAGAACTGAGTCTATACTTACTATACGACGTGAATTAAGGGCATTGGCAACCTTAGTAATATACTCCCACTTAAACATAAATGGAGCCTTGTCTTCTCCTGCATTGGAATACATCTGTGCTGAAATGATGTCAGCATCAGACAGCGGCATACCTGTGGAATTGAGGGAATTGAACATCGTGATGGCTTGATCAGTATTCCAACTGCGAATCTCAATGATATGACATTCGAATAGGAAGGCTTTGGCAAATGCATTTACCCTTGATTCTGAATAGTCTTCTAACTTTTCATAGAAGAATTTGAAGTTTTTGAAGAAGTTCGTGTATTTATTTTCATTTTTCCTGCGAGGAATCTTATAACAGTTCCTTTCTGCTTCGGCTAAATCCTTTGCTTCAACGATGATCTGCAATTCTCGTTTGTACTCCTTCAACTCATTTATAGATCGATTCTCCAGTATTGAGATACCTCTGGCCTTATCCCAGTTATTCAGAATCTCGCGCCTATTATCTGCGTCAGTCTTATAGAGAATGTCTAAAATCTTATTTCTTCTTTCCTTCAGTCCATCAATCAGGAATTCATTATCATCGTCCCTTTTGATTTCATTCAATATGGCTTGAAGCCTGATTAATAAGGCTTTTAAAAGAAGAATAAATGTTGTCGTTCTCTGCTGGCCGTCAATAAGACTAATTTTATTTTGTTCAGAACAATCAGCGATAATGGTGCCAAAGAAATAGGGCTCCTTTTTGCCTGATTCATTGACTTCGCCCGAAGCCATGAAGGCTTCTATATCTTGCCATAGTTTATCACATTCCAGTATCGTCCAAGAATATCCTCTCTGATATTCTGGAATTACAAACATCTCGTCGATACCTATTTTCAGATAGTCGCTGATTAGTTTTAATTTGGGATCAATCTCTTTTGTCATTATTACTCAGTTTTTAGTTTTATAGGTGCAAAGATAGCAAATAATATCGAAACTAAAAAGAAAAACGGGAGAAAAGTGTTATTCTTGTGAATTCGTAGTCGACTAATTAATCGTTTTATACTTTTTACACCATCAGACTTTTGACATTTCGGACGAGGCGAATAGAGGCAAAGTAGTTACGGAGGTGTCCTCAGGCACTGAAGCCCACCTTTCGGCGGGGCTTCAGTTCGGTGGCCTTGGGGTTGAACTTCTCGTAGGCCCTACGGACATCAGAGGCCTCGATATGCTGGTAGTCGTCAGAGGGGGTGGCAGCGAGACGGTCTGCCATCGCAGGGATGATGCCGTTGCGGACGAACTGTTCCACCCAACGGGCATTGCCGAAGTTCGTGGTGCGACTCTTGTAGGTCTGGGCAATGGAGTCTTTCAGGACGGCTAAAGCCTCATCGGTCAGGAGGTACGCATCACACTCCAACAGTCGGAGGGCAATCTCCATCAACTGCTCAGGACTATAGTCACTGAACCTGTACTTATAAGGGAAGCGTCCCATCAAGCCCGGGTTGGTGTTGAGCATGGCGTCCATCTCCTTCTCATAGCCAGCGAAGATGACCATCATGTCAGGGTCGGGCTGCGAGAGGACGGTAAGCAGCGAGTCGATGACACGGGCTCCGAAGTCTTTACGATCACCTGAGCCATCGTAGAGATTGTAGGCTTCGTCGATGAAGAGCACATTGCCTCGTGCCTCTTCGAGCACGGCCTTCATATTCTCTTCCGTCTCACCGATGTAACGACCCACAAGACGGGTACGGTCGGCGGCGATCACCTCTCCCCTGCTGAGCAGTCCCAGCGAGTGGTAGATACGTCCGAGCATACGGGCTACAGTGGTCTTGCCCGTACCGGGATTACCCGTGAAGATGGCGTGGTAGGCCACATTGCCGGAGGTAGGCAGTCCTCTGCGGCGACGCTCCAGGAAGAAACGGGTGTTGTTGGCCAAGGTGGCTATCCCCTGTTTCACCTGTTCGAGCCCCACCATCTTGTTGAGTTCACCCAGACAGTCCTCAAGGGTGTCGGCGCTGCCAGTAAACAGGCTCATATCCACATCCTCAGGCGACACGATGGGCAACACCTCAATGTCAATATCTGCCATTGCCCTTTTCAGATAACGCGGACGGATGCTGTCGGTGATGATATGACGTAGGTCGGTGAGCGACCAACTGACAAGTCTGCTCTGACGATAACCCTCGATGATGGCCCGCGACACCTGATCCATCACAGCCAACGAGGGCGTCAGATTCTCATCCTGCATCATCTGGAAGAATGCCTGTATCATGTCGAAGGCACTGTAGGGGCCATGCTCCACCCAACTGTCGTCGGTATAGAACTCCTTCAACGAAGGGAACTGATCGAACAAGGTCAGGATCTCCTGTCGCGTACTACAGAGCCAGAGAGATTTCCAGATGGAGGTATCCTTCACCTTCTCAACCAACCGTCGTACAATCACTTTTCCACCAGTGGAGAGCAGCGCACTGAGATTGGTCAAGCAGACTATATCATCTGATGATATCGACAACAATGCATCATTCAGATGTTCGTACGGGTTGTTGCAAGCCGGGTCGTAGAGCGTCGAGCAATCAACATATTCCAACGATAAGGAATGGCCGAAATCTATCCGAAGATGATGGAGGTCATATTCCGTCAAGTCTTTATTGCGGGTACAGATCAGCAGGTTCCGATTGCTTCTGATAAACCCACTTCCCAGTGCTTCGCGCAGGTCATTGTAGCACTTCAGTTGCATCCGTTCCAGCATCTTCTGTCGCATCTGGACAGTCCCTGGTCTGACAGACAGATACAGCCAATGCTCATCACCCTGGAGGACGGTGGTAAGCACATCCTCTATACTGAGGTCTTCAACGAGCATAGGTTCGCTGAATTCGGTATGAAGGTGTTCATCGAGTTGGAAACCGATCCTGACGAGCGACTGGTCTTTGTCACGGACGAGGAGGATATACTTTCCTGGTAGCCAGATGTGGGAACAGGGTATCTCGTAGGACAATTCCATACCGTTGCGATACACCTCGCTTGACTTATAGGAAGAGCACATCGGGTAGTAGGTGTCTGTGTAGATAAAGCACTTGAACCTGTCCGTATCCGGCAACTCGTCTCCATGCGTATCGAAATGCACCGTCACCGGTCCACTGCAAAAGCATGACTTGTCGCAGTCTTCAAGCACACAGACAGAAAGGGTGTAAGAAGCCAGCCTTCCTGTTTCCTTCCGATTTCTCATCGGTAAGATGTCTTTCTGTGGCTCATCGTCTTCTTCATGGGTATCAGCATCATCTTGATTGTCATCAGTATCATTTTCAATGTCATCAGAGTCATGGTCATTGTTCGTTTCTTCGAACTCCTTGTTGATGAAGTCCTGAAGCATCTTCTCAAATTCTTCTTCGCACAGTTCGTTTTCAAGGTTCAACAGATCTTTTTCCATAAATATATAATGGTTGAAAGTGAATAAAGTATGTATAGTATGCCCTGTAAATAAGGGCGCAAGGGGTATTTGGGCAAAGCCGTTGAGGCCAATGCCCAGTGAGTATCATAGAAACTTACTCGAAATTCCTATCACAAACAGAATTGTAGCAATAAGTCAAAGAACGCGCAAGCCGAACGCAAAGCGAAAGTTCGCTTTCAGGCTTTGCTGAGGCGCAGCCGTTTTTCGAGGCGCAGCCTCAAAGAACGCTCCGACGAAACGTAGTCGTACTATGTCGCTCGACGACTGACAAAACGTTCGTTGGAATCAATTCTTTTCATTTGCTTTAATCTTTTGTGATAGTGGATTTTTAATTTGCGGGGACAAAGATATGAAAATTTCCCGATATCTTCCAAATAAATATCGGGAAATCTTTCACTTAAAAATCAAATTTAACATTTCCTCGCGTGCGAAGAAATAATAGGTACGCGTGCGTCGGGGATTGCAAATCCCCGACAACGATTGAGCACAGCGTCGTTTAAGTCATAGTCACTCCGCGAGGGTGAAGTCGAGTTGTTTGCGCTCCACATTGGCGCGGGCCACCTGGATGCGGATGGCATCGCCGAGTTGGTACTTCGTGTGATGGCGGCGACCCACGATGACGAAGTTCTTCTCGTCGAAGTCGTAGTAGTCGTTGCCGAGGTCGCGGATGGGAATCATGCCCTCGCAATGGTTCTCGTCGATCTGGGCATAGATACCATACGAGGTAAGGCCGGAGATATGGGCATCGTAGGTGTTGCCGATCTTGTCCTCCATAAACTCCACCATCTTGTACTTGAT
>JAFZNI010000129.1 GCA_017551005.1 Prevotella sp. | reverse complement strand
GGGCCGCTTACCGCCCTGCTCTTCCAACTGGAGATGAAGGGGGTGGTCAGACCGCTCGCCGGCGGTATGTATCATCTGTTGATGTAACATCTCTCAAAATCTTTTGGTTTTTCGCCCAACTTGTACTATCTTTGCACCCAGTTATGAGAACAAAGTATATTTTTGAGACGCGGATGCAGGTGCGCGACTATGAGTGTGACATAGAGGGCATCGTGAACAATGCCAACTACCTGCACTATTGTGAGCACACAAGGCACCTGTTTCTGCAACAGTGCGGACTGAGTTTTGCCGATATGCACGCAAAAGGCGTGGACGCCGTGCTGGCACGCATGCAGATGCAGTTTAAGGTACCCCTGAAACCTGACGATGAGTTCGTATCACGACTCGGACTGACAAAGGAGGGCGTAAAATACATCTTCCACCACGACATCTGTCGGGCGGAAGATGATAAACTGTGCTTCAGGGCTCAGGCAGAACTCGTCTGCATCGTGAACGGACGCCTGGCGGAAAGCGAGGACTACGACCGCGCCTTCGCACCCTATCTGTAAACCTACTATCTGACGCCACCGCCGAAGCCGCCGCCGGAGAAACCACCGCCACCGCCTCCCCAGGAGGTGTGGCCGCCACGGCCCGAGATGCGATGTGCCTGTGCCTCGCGTGCCGCCTTGTTGGCTACGGCGCGGGAGGTGCTGTTCAACAGGGTGGAACGGATCATCGGCAGTGTCATGTTGTTGGCCATCTGGTCGGCCACCTGATCCATATTGAAGTACTCGGGGTTGATCTTCTTCATGTCTGCTATCACCTGGTCGGCAATGCCGAAGAGGGTGGCGTAGATCATATAATCCTTCCACAGTTTGACTTCATTCACACCACGTTCGTCGAGCAGCGTGAACTCCTTCAGGAACTTTTTCAATCCGAACACCTGGCGCACCTCGTCGAGGCGGTCCTTATAGGCGGAGATGCCCGTCTTGGTGTGGAGGGTGCTGATGAACGAGTCGGTGATGCTCTCGTTTTTCGCGCTATACATAAACGACTTCAACTCCTTGGGTTCGAGGATGGTGTCGCTACCTGCTGCCAACTTGAAGATGTTGTGTACCTTGCGCAGCAGCATAGGTTGATCGGCAGTGTCGGGCAGGTCGTGGATGACGAAGTTCTGCTCGGTCTTGCCCTTCGCGTTCAGGTGTGACTCGATACTGATGGAACCCATGTTGATGAGTTTCAGGATGCAGGCGGAGAGGAGGTTGTTGTAGTCGGCTCCGAAGTACTTGTAGGCATTGAGCATGTCGTTGGCGGCCTGGAGGTTACCCTTCAGGGGGATGTCGCGGTACCAGAGCAGGTTCTTGTTGACTTTCTTACGGGCGCGCCATACATAGACGAAGTACCAGATAACGCCTACGATGGGCAGGACAAACATGCTCAAGACAAAGAGAATAAAGATGAGTATATCCTTACCTGTCAGTTCATCTGAACCACCATCATAATTATAGTCGCTGCCCTCGAAGGCCTGTTCCCGCTTCTGTTCGAAGGTCTCGGGCTCCTGTATGGTAGGTTCGAACATACCTTTGTTGAAGCGCACCATGATATACATGGCACCGCTTCTACCAAAGGGCTCCGTGTTCCACGACTCGATCTTACCATTGGAGGTGAAAGCCACCTCGCCACCGAAGCGAAAGCCCCAGATGGCGCAGTTGTCCTGAGTAAGCAGGGAGTCGTACTCGATGGTGAGGCGCGCCTCGTCGGGCTTGGGGGATAAGCCCTCATCAAGGAACACGTGGCGGATGGCGTCGTAGTCGCTATGGGAGTGGACGAGGTTGGTATAGGTATAGGTGGTGATGTACGTACGCTCACCACTGTCGCCCAAGCCCCAGCAGAGTTCACAGCCCCCGTGCTTGTTGACAATACCGCACTTGCCTGCCTTCCAACTGCGGGAGCGGTCGATGTCCCAACTGCCGATGTTTTCGAATACGTAGCCGGTCTCGTCGGATACACTCAGGTCACGTATCTCACTGCCGTCGGGTGTTCCCATACCGATATAGCACTCCGTCCCCTCTGAGTCGATGGTCATCTGGCGCGTCTCGGTGATGCGGGCATCACCGTTATGGCTCAGCACCACGTGGATGTCGAGCCGGTGGAGTTGAGGAGCAGCGGTTGAAGTGAAAAGTGAAAAGTGAAAAGTATAATTGTGAATAATATTCTCCTCATATTGCTATTCTTTTGAAGTTCTACAAGTTGAAACTAACATGTTAATCAGTTCGTTGCAGTCTGATAAGATTGATTCCAATTGGGCTTTCTCGATGAGATATGATGCCTCTAAAAGATGTAACCAATACCTTGTTTCACTGGCCTCTTTAAGAGAAATATGCATTTTTGAGACAAAATCTGCTTTTGATTGTGCAAACTGTGCTTCTGCAATATTTGCCCCGATAGATGTGCCTGAACGCAAAAGTTGTTTAGACAATATATATTCCTTTTTTGTCTCAATCAGAAACCTGTTCAGATTAATTATTCGTATTGCAAACTGAAAACTTTTCTCTTCAAGAACACCTTTCATCACTTTTCACTTTTCACT
>JAFZNI010000003.1 GCA_017551005.1 Prevotella sp. | reverse complement strand
TGTCAGATACAGACGCCGAACCAAAGACACTGTTAATTGTGAGACTCTGAATGTCTTGCATACGCAGACTCATAAAGTACGCAGGTACAGGTTTCTGTTTCAACTGCATCATAGAATAGTTCAACTCTTCCTTAAGAGTCCGAAGAATAGAATCTGACTGTTCCGTCTGAGCCTTCAATCCGCTGCTTGCCATTAATAGCAAAAAAGATGATAATAAAATCCGCATTTTATAATGATTAGGTTTACTGAATAATAATGAAATTTGATGCAAAGGTAACACTTTATTTCCAAACACACAAAGCATTACGTATTTTTTAACGAAATATGTAATATTTCTCGCAAAAAGTTTGGTTAATAAAGGAATTATCAGTACTTTTGCAGCATAAATCCAAAAATCGCGGAAATGTGTATAAAATATATTCTAAGAAATCTTGGAAATGTGTATAAACAGCACCTGTATTATAATAGGAAATGTGTGATATAAATAGTTGAAACGATGATGAGACGTAAGATTTACGATAGTCTTGTAAGATGGAAACAGGAAAAGGCTGGTACGACGGCGTTGCTGATAGAGGGTGCACGACGTATCGGAAAGAGTTATATAGCAGAAGAGTTTGCCAGGAATGAGTATGATTCATACATACTCATCGACTTCAGCAAAGCCCCTGCGCGTGTGAAGGGGTGGTTTGATGAATATCTGGAGGATATTGACACGCTGCTGCAAAACATCCAGTTACACTACAAGAAACAACTGACCCCCAGGAAGTCTCTGATTATCTTCGACGAAGTTCAGAAATGTCCCCGTGCCCGCGAGGCTATCAAGGCACTTGTGGCAGACCATCGGTTCGACTATCTGGAAACGGGTTCGCTTATCTCGATTAAGAAGAACGTAGAAAACATTGTGATTCCTTCTGAGGAGGAGGGTATCAATATGTACCCGATGGACTTTGAAGAATTTCTCTGGGCGATGGGCAATGAGGTGATGATGCCATACATAAGGGGACGCTTTGAAAAACGGCAACCGATGGGTGAGTTCCACCGTGAGGCCATGCATTATTTCCGCCAGTATCTGATAGTGGGTGGCATGCCTCAGGCGGTGGCGGAATATGTCTCATCGCGCAACTTTACGAAGGTGGATGCTATCAAACGCCAGATTCTGCGTCTTTACAAAAATGACATCAACAAGTATGCAGGAGGTGCCAAGGCACGGGTAGGTGCTATTTATGACGATATTCCTGGACAGTTGCAGAAGAAGGAAAAGAAATTTGTGCTTTCCACTCTGAAAGACGAAGCCCGGATGCGAGAGTATGACAGCGCATTTTTCTGGCTTGAGGATTCAAGGATAGCAAACATCAGTTATAATACGACCGCACCCAACATAGGCCTGCAACTGAATGAGGACCGGACGGTGCTGAAATGTTATTTTTGCGATACCGGACTGCTTATCTCGCTTGCCTTCAGTACTCGTGGCATAGTGACAAACGAGATATACCAGAAACTCATGTTCGACAAGTTGGAGATTGACGAGGGGATGCTGGTTGAGAACATTGTGGCACAGATGCTGAAAGCCTCTGGCAACGAATTGTTTTTCTACTCGAACTACGACAAGGAGGAAGCCGAAAACAGGATGCAGATAGACTTCCTGATACAGAAAGAGGTGGTGACTTCACGCCATAATATCTCCCCCATCGAGGTGAAAAGTGGTACGAACTATACGCTTACATCCATCAATAAGTGCATCAAGAAGTTTGGGCAGTATTTGAGCACCCCCTATGTGCTGCATACAAAAGATGTGGAGATAAAAGACGGATTGGTCTATCTGCCTTTATATATGACACCACTGCTGTAAAAAGAACTCCATTCTGGCGTAAGGATTCTGAATTATAAATATGCTACTCCCGTCTAGGTATGGAAAAAGAAGTAAATCTATTTAATGCGGGGCAGAGCATGACGCCCATCATGCAGAAGATTGTTGACCTGAAGAGTGCGATCACCAGGTACAACCGAGTGAGTGCCAATGCAAAGAGCAAGATTGTCTTTGCCCTTGGCATCATCACCTTTGCCGATGAAGCCATTGAGGAACTGGTAGTCTATTTCGACAATATCAAACATAATATATGCCATGATGCGCTGCCTCTGACCATGATCAGGGAATGGCTTGAAAACACCATTTGGATAGATAAGCACGAGCGCCTGTACATGGAGTTGCATGACTATGCCGCCAAGCCGCTGAGCCACTACGGATTGAGACTCGATCTCGATGGCGTGAAATATACAGACACCCTTCACATGTTCAAGGCGATAGAAGAGAGGTTCAAGCGGATCATGGGACTCATCAGTGAGATTGAGGCCATCCTGAAGGCTCCCAACCCTGAGTTGTACGAATACTTCTACCACCATCTGCGGGCCCACTACAACGAAAAGGAAGCCATTGACTTCAT
>JAFZNI010000002.1 GCA_017551005.1 Prevotella sp. | reverse complement strand
TAAAGAGCGAAGGTTGGGTTCCTCCATTGAATATAGCGAATGTGCGTGTGGCAGCAGGCACCGATAAAGTGCAGATGCGACAGAAAATCAAAGATATTTGCATGAAGTTGGGAATGCTGCATGAACCTGAAGTGAAGTTCCTCGACCAACATATAGAAGAACTCTATCAGGAGGAGTTCCGCTTCATGCGGCAGGTATTGGTGTTCAGCGTCATCTGTCTTATCATCACGCTCATCGGTGTGTTCTGCATGACGATGTTCGAGACGGAATACCGCCGCAAGGAAATCGGCATCCGCAAGGTGATGGGCAGTTCTGTGGGGCAGATTCTTGCCATGCTGTACCGCCGCTATGTTTGGCTGATCCTCATCAGTTTTGTCGTTGCCGCACCATTGGCTTGGCATTTCGGCAACCAGTGGTTACAGAGTTTTGCAGAGCGGACTCCCATTTATTGGTGGCTCTTCCCACTGGCTCTTCTCGCCGTTGGCACCATCACTCTTGCCACCATCATTATACAGAGTTGGCGCACCGCCAATGAGAATCCTGTCAACAGTATTAAGACTGAATAGAAATAGAATATGGGCGAAATCTATCCGGAAACAGATAGATTTCGCCCTAATGGATTCTCTAATCAGAAAGTTATTTTTTCCCCTTTTTTGCAAACGCCTTGGCGATTTTTTAGTAATAAGTTTGTTGCTATCAAGAATGTTTTATTTCTTTGCATCGTCCAAATAGTATCACACCAAAAGTAAAATACCAAAAGTAAAACCAAAACGATGGCAAGGACAGGTGAGAAAGGCTATCTTGAGCATACTTAAAGATAAATCAAGTCAATATGAGATGGTGCTGACTTTCTTGACCGACAATCAGCGTAGCCTACTGAAAGCCATCGCCAAGGATAATTGCGTAGCACAGTTGCAGGCCAATGACTTCATCCGTAAGCATGAGTTGCCAAGTGCCAGCAGCATCAAGAAAGCACTTACAGTTTTGATGGATAAAGACCTCGTCTATCAGACAACTAAGGGCTATATCGTTTATGACCGTTTTCTAAATCTCTGGTTGAAACGAACATTCTGCTGACCTGTTTCTGAGAATCCGATTAATATATTAAGACAGAGTGAGGTAAGGAAGAAATCTATGGCTTTTATGGTAGATTTCGTCCCAATTATTTGTGTGTTTCGATAGAATTACATATCTTTGAAGCGATTTTTGTTTATCACGATTAACAAATAACTGCATAAAGTGTTTATGATGATTAACACTTTGATGCAAAAAGTGTTTACTGGAGATAACAAGATAATTAATCGAAGTGATATGGATAATCTGTTTAGACGTCATAATGCCTACCTTTTTACGGTTCCGATGGAGTATGTACGCGACTACATGCAACAAGTCAATTGGCAGTCGCGCTTAATTGTAATCCGCGGGCCAAAAGGCGTGGGAAAGACCACGCTCATGTTGCAATACATCAAAAAGAATTTTGCTGCAGGTGATCATCATGTTCTTTATTGCTCGGCTGATACAAACTATTTCGTCGCCCATTCTTTACTCGATTTGGCAGACAGTTTTGTCAAAATGGGAGGCTTATGGCTTTTCATTGACGAGGTGCATAAGTATCCAGGATGGAGCAGGGAAATCAAGGAAATCTATGATCTCTACCGCGAACTGCATATCGTTCTGAGTGGTTCTTCGCTCATCCAGATAAACGATGGGCAGGCAGACCTGTCGCGACGCATCATGATATATGACATGCCTGGATTGTCGCTGCGCGAATTCCTGCATCTCGATGTGGGTATTGACATCGAGCCCATATCACTTCAGCATCTATTGGATGATCCTTCAGCGTTTTGCATGCAGGTTTTGTCTTTATGTCATCCCTTAGAGCATTTTGGGCGTTACTTGCAGTTTGGGTATTACCCCTTCTACTTTGAACAAAAGCGGGAGTTCTATGACAAGTTGGAAAACACGATAAACTATACCGTTGACGTAGAACTGACCAAATATCGTGGTTTGGACGTTGGCTATACTCGACAGGTCAAGGCGTTGCTCCATATTATTTCACAAATGATACCTTATGAGGTGGATATTGCCAAACTGTCGAAAGCCTCAGAAATCAGCAGACTGTCCACACTTAAATACCTCAACCACTTAGAAGAGGCTCGTTTAATTAGGCGTTTGTTTACCAACTTGATGACCGTTACTGACTTGCAGAAACCTGACAAGATTTATCTCGACAACACTAACCTGCTATACACTCTCTGTCAGGATAAGCCGGAGATTGGAACTGTCCGAGAAACCTTCTTTGCCAATCAACTGACCTCAACAAGGCATACCGTAGAATATGCCGGGTACAAAAAAGGGGGCTTCCGTGTAGATGGTGACATCGTTATAGAAGTAGGAGGACAGGATAAAGGATTCAGCCAGATTGTCGGCCAAGATAAGGCCTATGTGGTAGCCGATGACATAGAGTATGCCTTCGGGCGTAAGATTCCCCTATGGGCTTTTGGGTTCCTCTATTAATCTGTCTAATAATCATACGCAGAATCGTCAAATTATTAGACAATCAACTTCCGCTGGTGTGAAAAACGCTGGCGGATTTGTTTTTATAGCGTAAATTTGCACTATCAAAACAAAAACATGAATGAAGAGTTATTTCAAATTCCTGTCGCGCAATAAGGTCTATACCTTCATCAATGTAGCAGGCCTGGTCGTGTCGCTGATGTTTATCATCCTGATGGGCGACTATGCCTGGCGGC
>JAFZNI010000128.1 GCA_017551005.1 Prevotella sp. | reverse complement strand
GGATGTCAACAACCACGAATACACTTACGCTGTGGGAACCATTTACATGGACCTCATCAATGAATGTGAGAAACTGGGCGACTACGTGGTGAATGTTGTTGAAGCCCGTCTGGGTATCCGTTAATGGAGAAGGACATTGTCAAAGGCTATATCCGTTACCTGAAATTGCAGCGAGGCATGTCAGGCAACACCCTTGATGCCTATCAGCACGACTTACAGAAATTGCTCAACTATCTGGAAAGTGAGCAGAAGGATGTTCGCGAGGTGGCTCTTGAGGATCTGGAGCATTTCTCTGCAGGATTACACGACATCGGCATCAATGCCAGGAGTCAGTGTCGTATTTTGAGCGGAGTGAGAAGTTTCTTCCGCTATCTGCAATTGGACGGCTATCGCGATGATGACCCTACGGAGTTGTTGGAATCGCCACAGATAGGCAAGCATCTGCCTGAGGTTCTGTCGCCTGAAGAGATTGACGCCTTGGAAACCAGCATCGACCTCTCAAAATGGGAAGGTCACCGCAACCGTGCCATTATCGAGGTACTCTTCTCCTGCGGACTGCGGGTAAGCGAATTGGTTAACCTAAAACTATCCAACCTCTATCTCGAGGAAGAGTACGTACGCGTCTTGGGCAAAGGCAGCAAGGAACGGCTTGTCCCCATCTCGCAACGGGCTATCAGGGAACTGGCGTTCTGGTTCGATGACCGCAACCTGATGCGCATCAAACCAGGCGAGGAGGACTATGTCTTCCTGAACCGTTATGGCAGTCATCTGACGCGTACGATGATACTCATCATGATTAAGCGACAGGCAGAGACGGCGGGTATTAAGAAGACCATCTCGCCTCACACCCTGCGACACTCCTTTGCGACAGCACTGCTGGAGGGAGGGGCAGACCTACGTATCATCCAAGCATTATTAGGCCATGAGAGCATTGGCACAACAGAGATTTACACACACATCGACACCTCGACACTCAGAAGAGAGATTCTGGAGCACCATCCGAGAAACATGAAGAAATAAAAAGCAAAAAAACAAAGGGTTTCAACAACTTTTCACTTTTCGCTTTTCGCTTTTCACTTCTTTTTTGTACCTTTGCACCCAAATTTCAAGCATATGTCATACTTATTTTCATCAGAATCAGTGTCGGAGGGACATCCCGACAAAGTAGCCGACCAAATCAGCGACGCCATCTTAGACCAATTCCTGGCTTATGACGACAAGGCCCGTTGTGCTATCGAATCGTTTGTGACAACAGGACAAGTTGTTATTATGGGAGAGGTGCGCAGTGAGGTATATATCGATCTCCAGACCATTGCCCGCAACACCATTAAGCGCATCGGCTACACCAAGGCCGAGTATCAGTTTGATGGTAATTCTTGCGGAATCCTGAGTGCCATCCATGAGCAGAGTGCTGATATCAACCGTGGTGTGGATAACGGCAACGAAGACGAGCAAGGCGCTGGCGACCAGGGCATGATGTTTGGCTATGCAACCAACGAGACGGAGAACTTTATGCCCGTCAGTCTGGATCTGGCTCACCTCATCATGCGCACACTGGCCGATATCCGTAAGGAAGGAAAGGTGATGACCTACCTCCGCCCTGACGCCAAAAGTCAGGTAACAGTACAATATAGTGACGAGGGCATCCCTGAGCGCATCGACACTATTGTGGTAAGTACGCAGCACGATGAGTTTGATGAGGACGAGAAAATGCTGGCTAAGATCAAGGACGATGTCATTAACATCCTCATCCCACGTGTCAAGCAGCAGATACACTCCAAGAAAGTGCTCAACCTCTTTGGGTCAGACATCAAATACTACGTAAACCCCACAGGCAAGTTTGTCATCGGCGGTCCCCATGGAGATACCGGTCTCACGGGTCGTAAGATTATCGTCGATACCTATGGTGGCAAGGGAGCCCATGGTGGAGGTGC
>JAFZNI010000127.1 GCA_017551005.1 Prevotella sp. | reverse complement strand
GATGGCATCACCGTGAGGTAGGTCTCGGTCAGGTCATTCTGGCGGGTCTTCTCGTCCTCTGCCTTACAACCGGCATACGCAGCCACAGCACCTACACCTACAACGGGCGATACGTGGTAATAATACTCCGCGCCGATGGGGCCCCAGAACGAACTCTGGTCGCCTGCGGCGGCTGATATGGAACTCGTGATGATTGAAAGGATGTTAGATGCTGATTCAAAACCATAGAACACACCTACTTCATGTTTAAAATCCTGTGCCTGTGCGCCCATGCTGAGCAGAGCTACACACATTGTTACAAAAATCTTTTTCATACTTTAATTGTTTTTATTTGTTTTACACTTTCTTGTCACTAGGCATCGCGTAGTTAGTCATGCAGTTGGGTGTTCTCACGCATCTCACGCCACCACAACCGTCGGCAAAGGTAATGAAAAAATGCCAAAGAAACGTATTTCAACTTATTTTTAACATCTTTTTGATGACACTTTTGCACAGCGGGATAATCTCTTTCATCAGTATAAGCGTTCTGCACCAGAGTATTCCCGCTTTTGCACTACGGTGATTCAGTTTTCGTACCAGAGTATAGTTGCTTTCGTACTGACAGTACGCCTATTAGTTTGTTTTGCCCGTACTGTACCGTACTGTTTGAGAGTCCTATTGTCGAAGTTGAACTCATGCTCAAAAAAATGCATTTTTATTTGGTTCTTTGTTCGTTTTGCACTATCTTTGCACTGTCAAAAGGACAAATAAAACGAATTGTAAAGAAACAAATAGCAATTTATGGAAACGGTGGAATTCTTAGGCTTTGGCCTGCATGCGTGGATTACTATTGTGACGGTGCTCACGATGTTCAGCGTGTTGTTGTTTACCAAATTGCGCGCCGACCTGGTGTTTCTTGGTGCCATCGGCATCCTCTACGTGACAGGAGTATTGGATGCCAAAGAGGCCTTCTCTGGCTTCAGCAGTACATCGGTGATTGTCATCGGTGTATTGTTTGTCGTTGTGGCCGGACTGACGTATACCGGTGTGCTACAGTGGATCGTGAAAAACCTGTTGGGACAACCGAAGACGTACACCAAGGCCGTGGCGCGTCTGATGCTGCCAGTGGCTGCACTCAGTTCCTTCCTGAGCAACACGACGGTGGTGGCCCTCTTCGTGGGCATCGTGAAGATGTGGTCGAAGAAACTGAATATCTCGCCCTCGAAGTTGCTGATTCCGTTGAGTTACGCCTCAGGTATGGGTGGTGTGTGTACGCTGATAGGTACGCCGCCGAACCTGATTATCTCGGGACTCTATGCCGACCATACGGGTACGGCGATGAATGTGCTGGCCACGACGATACCTGGCTTGTTCTGCCTATTCATCGGTGTGCTGAGTATTATCGCTATGCGCCGACTGTTGCCAGACCGTAAGGCTCCCGAATCCGACTCGGAGGACACGGCAGAATACACCGTCGAGATGTTGGTGCCGTCGACGAATAAGTTCATCGGCGAGACGCTTGGCTATGCCGGACTGTGCAATGTCAAGGGTGGCAGACTGATAAAATGGCGCCACTTCGACAATATCGCGGTTCCCATCAACGAGAACGAGTTCATCATGGGAGGCGATCACATGGTGTTTGCCGGAAATATCAAGGACATACTGGAACTGCAAAACACGCACGGACTGGTGAAGGGCGAGGAGGTACTCAATATCGGTACGAAGACGCTGATTTCCACCACCATCATGATTGCGATGGTTGTGCTGTCGGCCCTCAATGTGATGCCGTTGCTACAGTGCGCTTTCCTGGCTGCTGCTGCCATGCTCCTGTTCCGCTGCTGTACGCCCAACCAGGCCATGAAGGCCATCAACTGGGATATCCTGATGGTGTTTGCCGGTTCGGTCGTGCTGGGACTGGCTATCCAGAAGACGGGCATCGCCGAGCGGTTGGCCTTTGGCATCCTCAACGTGTGTGGCACAAACCCCATTGTCGTGATGGCGGCCATCTGCTTTGTGGGAACGTTTATCACCGAATTTATCTCGAATACGGCGGCGGGTGCCATGTTCTTCCCCATCATGTACGAGGCGGCAGAAAAACTGGGCTATGAGCCTTTCCCCTTCCTCATCGCCCTGATGGTCAGTGTGAGCAGTAGTTTCGCCACGCCTATCGGCTCGCCCACCCACATGCTGGTCTATGGCCCTGGCGGCTACCGCTTCAGCGACTTCATGCGTGTCGGCCTGCTGATGAACCTTATCATCCTTGCAGCCAACATCTTCATTGTCAACGTCGTTTATCCGTTAACGCCGTTGCAATGAAAAAACAAATCAATGGGTGACAATTAAAGGCAGCCGAGCACTTTCTGCTTGAGAACCTCGCTGGGCTGGGCATCGCCGTCGCAGGGCAGGAGATACCAGCGGACCGTCCAACTGAACTGCTCACCGGGCTTCAGCGTGGTATAGGCACCCTGACTCTCTAACTCGATGAAGGTCTTGCGCTGGTTGACATAGACCTGTATCTCTGCCTCGTCAGGGGCAGGCTGCGACTTGTCGAGATCCTGGAATTTCTTCACCATCAGCAGTCCCTTGGCGCAATGAGCCAGCCAACCCTTGCCGTCGGCATTGATCTTACGGTTCTGCTGGGCTTCGTCGGCGGTGTACCAACTGAGGCCGAAGGCAGACTTGAAGTCCATGAGACCAGCGGGTGTGATGTCCTCAATGGGCGCATCGAAGAAGATGATACCGTCGTTGGGGACACGGGTGATTTCCCACGGGGCCACCTGGCGCGTCTCTTCCGACTTGTTGATGATGGAGTAGGTGACAACGATGGCCTTGTCGGCAGGATCGACGGAGAACTCCTTGCGTACCTGATATTTAAGTCTTCCTGACACTTCACTTGTCATGACGAGGTTGTCACCTGCGGTGACCTGATAGGGCATGCGGTCGAACTCGGCTACTGGCGGCCAGTTCCACTCTTTCTGGGGACTGGTCCAGAAGGTGCTGCCAAACGAGTTGGGGAAGGTGGTCTGACTGATCACTTCGGCATCGCCGTATTTGAAGGAGAGGATCTTGCCGCCCTCTTTCGACACGGTCATCGTCACCTTGTCGTTCTGGATGGTGTACTTGCCATCGCCGTTGTCGGTGATGGTGGCGGCACTTGCCGTCATGCAACTGGCAAAGACTGCCGTTAGGATGGATGTTAAAAACTTCTTCATGAATAGTTATTATTTATTGTTGAACTTTGGTGCAAAGTTATTAAAAAGATGCGTTGAACGGTTAAAAGTTAAACATAAAATCCTTACAATTATGGAAGATTAACAAAATGACACAAGTTTAAAAAACTTTAATCTTATAGAAGTGTATTTGGTACGTTCATTTATTTTGCTTATCTTTGCTCAAATTTTCTAACTTACTTAAACTATTGCATATGAGAAAAGTAAAATGTGTTGCTATTGCCGCATTATTTGGACTGGCAACAAACTGTTGGGCTCAGCAGTCCACAGTCAAATCAACCGTCTGTAATCCAGATGGAACCGTGACCTTTAATTATCAGAATGACTCTGCAAAGAGTGTGTTGGTGGATGTCCAGTTTGCCGGGCGTAAGGAGATGACCCGTAATGCCAATGGAGTCTGGACAGTGACCCTCGGTCCTGCCGCTCCCGACATGTATCCCTATTGCTTCGTCGTGGATGGCGTGAGTGTGATGGACCCCCAGAATCCTCAGTACTTCCCCAACGAGGGATTCAAGAACAGCCTGTTGGAAATCAAGTCGAAGGACGGACTGCCGCACGACATCAAGGATGTGCCGCATGGACGTGTGGAGTACATCCATTATTATTCGAAGAGTCTCGGTGGCACCAATAATGCCATCGTCTATCTGCCGCCCAGTTATAACGAGATGAGCATGGGTGGAGGCTTCAACATGGGAGCCGATCAGAAGAAATATCCCGTATTCTATCTTATCAGTGGCACGACGGACACTGAGGAGGTGTATCTGAAGGTAGGTCGTGTGAACTATATCCTCGACAACCTGATTGCCGAGAAGGCTGCCAAGGAGATGATCGTGGTGCTGCCCTACGGTAATCCCACGAAACTGTTGCCAACCCCAAGGGATGGCGGTCCGCAGATGCAGTTCGGTAACGATGTGTTCAGCAAGGACCTCATCAACGACCTGATGCCTTTCATCGAGAAGAACTACCGTACGGTGAATAATCGCGACAACCGTGCCATCGGCGGCTTCTCCCGTGGTGGTAACCAGGGCCTGCTCAATGGTCTGACGAATCTCGACAAGTTCTCTTATCTGTGCAGTTACAGTTCATTCACCTCGACGGATATTCCCAATGTTTACGACAATGCAGACGACACCAACAAGAAGATTCACCTCTTCTGGTTGGGCGTAGGCACCGACGACTTCCTTTATGGCAATGCCCGCGACTATATGGAATTCCTTGATACCAAGGGCATCCGTAGTGTGAAGGAGTTCACGACCGGTAAGTTCGGACATACCTGGATGAACGCCAAGTATTTCCTGACGAAGACCCTGCCGCTGCTGTTCAACAAGAAGGCTTCCGAAGAGGCTATGAAGAACGGACAGCCAGCCCCCGCCAAGACTGGTGAGGAACAGCAGTTCACGCCTGGCGTGATGGCTCGTCTCTTCCCGCGTCCCATCATTTCGCCGGAATATGCCGAGGACGGCATTACCTTCCGTTTCAAGGCTCCCGAGGCCAAGAAGGTGGAGTTGGAGTGCGAGATGCTGCCGGAGAATATCGCCATGGAGCGTGACAGCGACGGTGTGTGGAGCGCAACGCTGACCGACCATCTCTTTGATACCTTCGAGTATTGCTTCGTGGTAGATGGTACTCAGGTGGCCGACCCCAGCAATATGTATCTTGCTGCAGAAAAGGGCTTTAAGTACAGTGTGGCCGACAATCCCCAGTCGCCTTTCAATTTTGCTTCGATGGGTGAGATAGAGCACGGACGTGTATCCTATGACTACGAGAGGAATGAGGCATGGTACACCTCGCCGATGCAAGGACAGCAGGGTGGTGGTATGTTTATGATGCCTACGATGATTCAGTTGGTTCCTGCCAAGGGCGAAACGATGGAGAGTTGGTTCAAGGTGGGTGGTGCCGATGCTATTGTCGACAAACTCGTTTCCGAAGGTAAGGCCAAGGCTTGTATCCTCACCACCAGTAGCATGGACTTCATGCAGGGCATGCCTGGCGGCGGTGGCGGTATGCCTGGCATCCAGATGGATGTGCTGAAGGCCGATGACTATCCCACATGGGGTCTGCGTCGTGCTGCCCTCATCAAACTGCTCCTTGAGATTGCCAAGCGTCCCGCTCCTCAGATGGGTGGCTTTGGCGGTGGTCGTCCTGGTGGCGGCGGTGGTCGTCGTGGTGGCGGCGGTGGCTTCCCAGGTGGTGGCGGTGGCTTCCCAGGCGGAGGCGGCGGCTTCCCAGGCGGAGGTTTCCCCGGCGGTGGCTTCTAACCAGTCTGTTTGCTAACAATATAATAAATATAGTATTAAAATGAGAAAATTGATTTTGGCGGCAGTGACCGCTATGATGGCCCTGACCAGTGCGTCGGCCCAGTACAAGTATGAATGGCAGAACCCGAAGATGCCTACGGCACAGCGTGTGGAGAGTCTGCTGAAGATGTTGACACCCGAGGAGAAGGTGGGACTGATGATGAACAAGTCCATCAGTATCGACCGTCTTGGCATTCCCTCCTACAACTGGTGGAGTGAGGCCTGTCACGGTGTGCGTCAGGGTGGCTATACCGTCTATCCGCAGCCGATAGGAATGGCTGCTGCCTTTAATGCGCAGTTGGTCTACGACGTGTTCTCGCAGGTGTCTGATGAGGCCCGTGCCAACTGGAACCGCAGTGACCATAATATCTTCAATGTGCCGATGGGCGTGACCTATTATCCCGGTAATCCTGAACTCACCTTCTGGTGCCCTAATGTGAATATCTTCCGTGATCCGCGTTGGGGAAGGGGACAGGAGACCTGTGGTGAGGATCCCTATCTGAATGCTGTCCTCGGCGTACAGACCGTTCTCGGTATGCAGGGCAATGACGACCACTATTTCAAGACCCATGCCTGTGCCAAGCACTATGCTGTACACAGCGGTCCGGAGCCACTGCGCCACTCGATGAATGTGGAGCCTACCAACCGTGACCTGTGGGAGACCTATCTGCCCGCTTTCAAGGCTTTGGTACAGAAAGGTAACGTCCGTGAGGTGATGTGCGCCTACCAGCGCTTCGAGGGGAAACCCTGCTGCACCAGCGACCGTCTGTTGATTGATATCCTACGCAACAAGTGGGGCTACGATGCCATCGTGCTCACTGACTGCGACGCTATCAATAACTTCTTCAACCGTGGTCAGCACGAAACGCATAAGGACGGGCTCTCTGCCTCTGTAGATGCAGTGCTGAACGGTACCGACCTGGAGTGTGGTAAGGTATTTATGTCGCTGACTGAAGGCCTGAAGCAAAACCTGATCAAGGAGAGCGACCTCGATGCACACCTGCGAAAGACCCTCACAGGTCGTTTCGAACTGGGTATGTTCGACCCCGCCGATATGCTGCCTTGGGCTAAACTCGGTCCTGAGGTCATCAGTAGCGAGAAGAACAACGATATGGCTACCCAGGCTGCCCGTGAGTCGATGGTGCTGTTGGAGAACAAGGGTAATGTGCTGCCCCTCTCGAAGAGTATCAAGACCCTCGCTGTCCTCGGACCGAATGCCGATGATGTGGAGTTGCTGAACGGTAACTACGGTGGCACGCCTACCGACAACCACAAGCACTCGCTTCTGGAGGGTATCAAGGCTGCCGTGCCTGGTGCGAAGATCATCTACAACAAGGCCTGTGAACTGAACGATGAGTACACTACCGTACACCATATCCAAGACTTCAACGACGGCAAGGGTTTGTTCGTGGAGTTCTGGAACAATAAGAATCTGGAGGGTGACCCTGTGAAGAGCGACTACTATACCAATGAGTTCAACTTCTCCACCTTCGGAGCCTGGGGCTTTGCCGAGGGTGTTGATAACAACAATCTCTCTGTCCGCATCACGGGTAAGTATAAGGCCACCTTCACTGGTGAGATGAAGTACACCCTGAGCACTGACAACGGCTACATCCTCAAAGTCAACGGCGAGGTAGTCGAGGAGAACAAGGGCGGCGGTGGACGTCGTGGTTTCGGAGGCTTCGGCTTCGGACGTCGTGGCGCTGACTACAAGGGCTTCCCCGTAGAGGCTGGCAAGACCTACGATGTCGTCATCGAGTATCGTCGTGGCGACGGACAGTTCGCTATGTTGCGCGGTGATATCTGCGAGCGTAAACTCGCCGACTTCACTGATCTGGCCAACGAGGTGAAGGGTGCCGATGCCATCATCATCATCGGTGGTATCTCTGCCCGTATGGAAGGTGAGGGCGGCGACAAGCAGACCATCGATCTGCCGGTGGTACAGCAGTTGCTCGTGAAGGCTATGCACAAGACCGGTAAGCCCGTCATCTTCGTCAACTGCTCCGGTTCGGCCATTGCCTTCGGGCCTGTGGAGGGTGAGTACGATGCCCTGTTGCAGGCTTGGTATGCCGGTCAGGGTGGTGCCAAGGCTCTCGCTGAGGTACTCTTCGGCGACTATAACCCCGGCGGTAAACTGCCTGTGACGTTCTACCGCTCGAACGACGACCTGCCCGACTTCATGGACTACTCGATGAAGAACCGCACCTATCGTTACTTCACCGGTGTGCCGCAGTATGCTTTCGGTTATGGTCTGAGTTATACTTCCTTTGCCCTCGGCAAGGCTAAGATCTCTGCTAAAGCAGGAAAAACCGGACAATCCGGCGCTTTCTGCACCATCACCGTGCCTGTCACCAATACTGGCAAGCGCGAGGGTACAGAGACCGTGCAGGTCTATGTGAAGCGTCTTGGCGATGATGGTGCTCCCATCAAGGCCTTGAAGGGCTTCCAGAAACTGTCGTTGAAGCCTGGTGAGACCAAGACAGCCTCCATCACTCTCGATGGTGAGGCCTTCGAGTACTACGATGAGGCTATTGACGAACTATCCACTAAGGCTGGCAGTTACAAGATTCTCTACGGCACATCATCGCTCGACAAGGACTTGAAGAGTTTTGACTTTGTTGTGAAATAAAATGGTATGGAGAGGCTATGGAACCGGAACTACTGCAAGGTGATGGTGGCGAACTTCTCGCTGTTCTTTGCCTTCTACGTTCTCACCCCATTGCTTCCCCTCTACCTGAGTGAACATTTCGGAGCGACGAAGGATGTCATCGGGTTGGTACTGTCGGGCTACACTGTGACGGCCCTGCTCTTTCGCCCGTTTAGCGGCTATGTCGTCGATTCGTTTTCCAGAAAGAAGGTGCTGATGCTTTGTTTCGGCACCTTCTCCATTTTCTTTGCCGGCTATCTCGCTGCCTCCACCTTATTATTATTTATGGTGGTCAGGACACTTCACGGAGGCCCCTTCGGTGCATTGACCGTCTCTAACTCCACGGTAGCCATCGACGTGCTGCCGTCGAGTCGTCGTACGGAGGGCATCGGCTACTATGGTTTGAGCAACAACCTCGCGATGGCCATTGCCCCCACCATCGGCATCTTCCTCTACAAACTCACCGGCAGTTTTGAGGCACTCTTTTGGCTCGCCCTCATCGTGGCCTGCCTCGGTTGGCTCGTCGATGCAACGGTGAAATTGAATCATGGGGACTGGCACAATGATAGAAGCGCAGCGAAGATCAGGGTGCCTGTCCCCGTGATTCGTCGAAACAAACTCTCCTGGGACCGTTTCTTTCTGGTGAAGGGCTGGCTCTTAGGTCTGAACATGGTGGCCTTCGGTTTCAGTTTCGGTGTGCTGAGCAACTACCTCGCCATCTATGGCAAGGAGGTGTTGGGTATCACGGGTGGTACGGGTACTTACTTCATGCTCTGTTCCGTGGGTCTTATTCTTTCGCGCATCCAAGGTGGCAGGGCTCTGCGTCAGGGTCGTCTCACCTATAATGCTGGAGCAGGCATGGTCATTTCCTTCATAGGTTACACCTTATTTATATTAATGCCCGGATGGGTGGGCTACTACGGCTCCGCGCTGTTGATAGGTCTCGGCAACGGTCACATGTGGCCTGCCTTCCAGAATATGACCATCAATGTGGCCAGTAACAATCAGCGCGGCACGGCCAACAGCACCATCCTCATCTCGTGGGACATTGGTATGGGGCTCGGAATCCTCGTCGGCGGTGTTGTCGCCGAACTCCTGGGCTATGCCGCTGCCTTCTGGACAGTGGTGCTGGTCAACGGCGCCGGTGTACTCTGTTTCTTCCTCGCCACCAAGGCGTTCTTCCTACGCCGTAACCTCAACGAGTCTGTTCGTTGAAAAGATAAAGACGGTTTATTTCTCCTGCCTGGTATAGTCCAGTGCTGCGCCGATGGCGGTGCAGTATTGGGAATATTTGGGGATATGGAAACGGATGTCGTAGAGTTTCTCCAAGGCAGGGAACACCTCCTTGCACTGTGGCAGCAGCGAGAGATTGCCGATGAGCACGAAGTCGCGGATGTCGCTGCCAAGGGAGGCGAGCCAGGCGGCAGAGCCTATCGACTGGAGCACCATCTTGATGATGCCGGCGGCAATGTCTTCCTTCGAGGCATCACTTTGGGCGCGGGCAAAGTTGGAGGCGGTGGTGTCCATTGGGAGTCCGGGCAGCGGCTGTGGACTGATGTCGCCGATGGTGAGGTCGATGTTGCGGTCGTTGCCTTGTTTGGCAAGCGCGGCTACAGTCTTGATGTCGCTGGTGTTCAGCATGATACGGGCTAGTCCTGCCAGCGTTCCGCCTCCTACGCCGATACCGCCGATATGACGCATGTCGTCGCCGTCGCATTTGACAAACGACGTACCTGTTCCCATCGAGACCACGATGGTATGGTCGAGTTTGGACTCAAAGCGCGCACCGAGACCGTCGGCAATGAACTCCTGTGACTTGCTAGTGGGCAGACCGTAGATGGGCTGGTCGATATAGGCGGCACCTACGCCTGTCAGCATGACATGCTCGACGTCTTTCAGTTCAATATCGTTGTCGTGCAGATACTTGCCGAAGGCCCCATAGAGCGAGGTGATGGGGTCGGCTGCCGTGATGCGGATAGGGGCAGAGATCTTGTTGTTCTTGATGCCTACAATTTTGGTCGTGGAGATACCCACGTCGATTCCGATGACGATTCCCATATTATTTGACTATTTGACAATTTACTATTTGACAATTTGTTCTTTGTTCATCTCGTCGAACTTAGCGAGTTTGTCGAGATAGTACTGGCGCAGGTCGGCCCATTTATAGTAGGGATGACTGTCGGTCTTGACAGGGAGAGTGGCCTCACGCTCGTTGAGCAGGGCCTTGACGAGTATGTCACCAGTTCCTTTCTTCGGACGGTAGAAGATGAGTTGGATGTTACAGCCCATGGGGAAGATCTTGTAGTTCTGCCAGTACTGGTCGAGTTCGTCGAGGTTTTCCACCTGTACGGCACAATTGTCGAGTTCCAGCAGACAGGCGAGTGGCATGACGCATACCTCGTGGCCGAAGCGGAGGGTGGCCTGTGTCTGGGTGACGGTGTCGGCGGTCTCGATGATGTTCCTCAGGAGATTGCGCTGACTGAAGGGCATGATGCCTTTCGTCTGTGGGGCGGGACCGTAGTTGAGGTACCAGGCGATGTTGTTCTGTCGCCACAGGTCATAAATCTCCTCGTCAGTGAAGAGGGAGAAGAGTTCAATGTCGGTGTCGTGGCTCTGCATATTGGTGGCTATCTCGAAGAGACTGCGCATGAAGGAACTGGCCCGCAGGTTATTGAATACCCATTGCTGGTCGTTGAAGAGGGCCTTCATCAGGCGTTCGGGATGGGTGTATTTGTCGCGCCACAACTCACGGCGCACCTTGCCGTCGTTGCCTGTTTCTTTCACAAGACCATCCCAGGGCTGGTTCAGGTAATACTGCAACGACTCGCTGACATCGTTGTGAAAGCGGGCTGACGGATTGGCAGCCGCCAACTCCTCACACTCGGCAATCATGGAGAGGATACAGCGGTTGACTACCGTGGAGCGGGCATCGATAGGGACATTCTTTGTCTTGAAAATCTCGGGGAAGTTCTGGGCCATACGCATGCCGATGCCATGATGCTGGCGTTCACCGACGGTAGAGAGATCACCTAAGCGGTCGACGGATGTGGGTTCGAAGGCCTCAATCTTACGGAGTGTCTCTTCACCGAGGGGAGTTAACTTACCCAGTTCCTTCGCTTCGCGGAGCGTGTTGCGAGGACCGATATAACTGTTTTCGGAAATCAGCCAACGGGAACCATGACGGCCATAATGGCTCATATAAAACGGCTCATAGCCTTTGGGAGTGGGGGTTAGCGGCTTGTCGGGAAGCCTGCGGTTGTAATCCAGATACTGACTGCCAGACAAATACTTGTTGGCCTTGATTTCTTCGCGGGCGGTCTGGGCAGTGATGGTAATAGCCATCAAAGCGACTGCGAGGGTGGTCATTAGTCTCTTCATACCTTATTATATTATTAAAAGAAAACCCGGCTCCACGAGGGATAACCGGGCTAATGAAAGGAGGAGTGGTACCTCCAGGAATCGAACCGGGGACACACGGATTTTCAGTCCGATGCTCTACCAACTGAGCTAAGGCACCATGTCTGTGGTTGCAATCCTTTCGTTTGCGGGTGCAAAGGTACTGCTTTTTTTTGAACCCACCAAATTTTTTTCCAACTTTTTTCAAAAATTACTTGTCCAGCCCTGTGCTTTAAGTTCAAACTCCTGATTATCACGGGTGACGAGTACCTTTCCGAACTTTTCTTCCGTGATATGCCCGATGAGTTTGATTCCGTCGATCTGCTCAATCTTTTCGTGGTCGCCAATGGGGACGGTGAACAGTAGTTCGTAGTCCTCGCCGCCGTTGAGGGCACAGGTGGTGACATTCATGTTCATCTCTTCTGCCATCACGGCTGTCTGATAGTCGATGGGGATGTTTTTCTCGTAGATACGGCATCCCACGCCAGACTGTTTACAGATATGGAGAAGTTCAGATGACAGTCCGTCGCTGATATCCATCATCGCGGTTGGATGGATGCCTGCCTCACGGAGTTTCTCGATGATGTCGCCACGGGCCTCGGCCTGCAACTGGCGTTGCAACAGGTATTCCTTGCCGCTGAAATCTGGCTGGAAATGTGCCAGTTCTTCGAGGGCACGCTTGTTTCCACTTTTTTTCGCATCTTCCACTTGTTGGTAATATACCGCCTTTTCGCGCTCCAACAGTTGGAGTCCCATGTAGGCAGCACCGAGGTCGCCGGAGACGCAGACGAGGTCGGTGTTCTTGGCACCGTTACGGTAGACAATATTTTCTTTCTTGGCTTCACCGATACAGGTGATGCTGATGGCAAGTCCTGTGAAACTGGAGGTGGTGTCGCCGCCGACGATATCTACCTGCCATTTGTCGCAGGCCAGACGCAGACCGGTGTAGAACGCCTCGATGTCCTCCACGCTGAACCGTTTGCTGATGGCCAGTGACACCGTCATCTGCCGGGGCGTGCCGTTCATGGCGAAGATATCGCTGATATTCACCATCGCACTCTTGTAGCCAAGGTGTTTCAGGTCGATATAGGTCAAGTCGAAGTGGACACCCTCCATCAGTAGGTCGGTGGTGACCAGTACTTGCTTGTCGGGATAGGAGAGTACGGCGCAGTCATCGCCTACGCCGTACTTAGTAGATTCATTTTTGATCTCTATATCTTTCGTGAGTCGGTCAATCAGACCGAACTCACCCAGTTTCGCTATTTCCATTTCTCTGTGGGATGGTCCGTGTTGAATTTCTCTTTCTTGTTGCTGTCTACCTTTTCAGAGCGCACAATCATCTCGCGCATGATTTCCGTCATGAGTGGCTGTGCCTTGTTGGCAGCCTCCTGCACTTCCTCGTGGCTCACTTCGACAGGCGCGTCAAAACCACCGAGGTCGGTGATGACAGATACACCGAAAGTACGGATGCCACAGTGATGGGCCACTATCACCTCTGGTACGGTGGACATACCGACAGCATCACCGCCTAAGATGCGGTACATCTTATATTCTGCCGGTGTCTCAAAGGTAGGACCTTGCACACCGACATAGACACCGTATTTGACACGAATCTTCTTTTCACGGGCTATCTCCGTAGCGAGTTTGATAAGTGCCTGGTCGTAGGTCTCATGCATATCTGGGAAACGGGGACCGGTGGGGAAATTCTTACCGCGCAGGGGATGCTCGGGGAAGAAGTTGATATGGTCGGTGATGATCATCAGGTCACCCACATGGAAATGCTCATTCATGCCGCCAGCCGCATTGCTGACGAAGAGCGTCTTGATGCCCAGTTCGTACATGACACGGACGGGGAAGGTTACTTCTTTCATAGAGTACCCTTCGTAGAAATGGAAACGTCCCTGCATGGCGAGGATGTCGACGCCACCTAGTTTGCCGAAGATCAGTTTGCCACTATGGCCTTCCACCGTAGAAACAGGGAAGTTGGGAATATCAGAGTATGGTATCTCCTGTTTGTCAGTTATTTCTGAAGCTAATTGTCCGAGGCCCGTTCCCAGAACGATGGCTGTCTTTGGACTTGTGGTCATCCTTGTTTTTAGCCAGGATGCTGTTTCTTGAATTCTTTCGTACATAACCTATGATTTTATCGTTGAATGATTCTTCTCCTTGCAGCATAAATTCGATGCTGATGGGTAATACATAGAGGCTGCGCCTTGCTTCCGGGGTTAACCCTTCTGCCCCTTTCAGACGAACGGCATCTTTTTCTGTAGTGATGATGAGTCTGGGTGCGGGCAGAGCCTCGAATGCCTCATTAATCTTCTTGATGTCTTTTTTCTTGAAATTGTGATGATCGCCGTATCTGAGTGGCTGAATGTTGGGGCTATAAGGCTTCAGATCGTAATATATCTGCTTCGGTGAGGCAATGCCTGTCAGCAATAGGATGTTCCGGCCAGCCAGAAAAGACGGAAAATCTTGACAATCCGAGATTTCTGAAAACAGGGGTCTCAGTGGCTCATATTTGATGGTGGTGAAGTAGAGTTGCTGGTAGGGGTAGAGACTCATCTGCTTCGTCAGAACGCGGAACTCCATCGGGTTGAGCGTCGTCGGACACTTGGTGACGATGACGATGTCGGCTCTGTCTTTCCCCTTGACGGGCTCGCGGAGTCTGCCTGCAGGCAACAGTTTGTCGTGGATGATCAGACGGTGATAGTCTACCAACAGGATGTTCAGTCCGGGTTTGACATATCGATGCTGATAGGCATCATCCAACAGAATGGCATCCACCTCTTGCTTGGTGCATGTCCCACTGATCAGATGTTCGATGCCCCTCGTCCGTTTGGCATCAACGGCCACGTCGATTTCCGGATATTTCTGTTTCATCTGATAGGGCTCGTCGCCGAGGTCGCTCAAGGATGTCTCAGGTGTTGCCAATAAGAATCCTCTGCTTTTCCGCTTATAGCCCCGACTCAGCACCGCCACGTGGAAATGGTCTTTCAGTAGTCCGATCAGATATTCTACGTGGGGTGTCTTC
>JAFZNI010000126.1 GCA_017551005.1 Prevotella sp. | reverse complement strand
CTCGAGATCGACCAGGTGTTCATCGGTGCTATCCTGACGGTGATCGGTTACTCCATCAACGATAAGGTGGTGGTGTTCGACCGTATCCGTGAGAACATCGGACTCTATGGCAAGCGCGACCGTCAGCAACTGTTCAACGACTCGCTGAACCAGACGCTGGCCCGTACCATCAACACCTCTGTGACGACATTGATCGTGCTGTTGGCTATCTTCATCCTCGGTGGTGATAGCATCCGTTCGTTCTCGTTCGCCATGATCCTCGGTGTCATCTTCGGTACCCTCAGTTCACTCTTCATCGCTGCTCCTACGGCCTACCTGACCATGGGTCGCACGATCAAGGACGACGAGGCCGCCGTTGCACCCGCTAAGAAGTAAGGCTTACACCTTATTATATATAAATAGGCTGCGCTCATCGTAAGCGCAGCCTATTTCTGACTAAAAGAATGACTAAGATAGCACATAAAGGAACAAAACGGATATGAAGAATAGTATGATGGTATTGCTCGCGCTGCTCCTGATGGGAGTAACAGCGACAAAGGCACAGTCCGCTGAGCAGGACATGGACGATAAGTATGCAACGGAACTGGTGAAGGTCGGAACGGATGCACCTGATTTCAAGATGAAGACACCTGACGGCAAGACGATCCAGTTGTCGAAGTTTGCCAAGAACAAGACCGTGGTGCTCGACTTCTGGGCATCATGGTGTCCTGACTGCCGCAAGGATGCGCCAGAGGTGGTTCGTCTGTATGAGAAATATCGCCAGTATGGTATCGAGTTCATCGGTATTTCGATGGATACCGATGTAGAGGCCTGGAAGAAAGCCATCGAGAAATATGGCATCACCTACCCGCAGGTGAGCGAATTGAAGAAATTAAAGGAGACTGACATTGCAAAGGCATACGGTGTGAAGTGGATTCCCTCAATGGTGGTCGTTGGGCCTGATGGACAGGTAAAACTCTCTACGGTACTGACGTATAAGGTGGACAAATTCCTGAAGGAACTGACTACGGGTACTTATCAGGCTGCACAGAAAGGTGAGACCGTTTTTATCGACGGTGATCATAGCCGGCTGAAGGCTCTCATTCAAAAACCGGAACTAAAACCTGGTGAGAAGTGTCCGATGGTGATCTTCTGTCATGGTTTCAGTGGCACGAAGGACGGTCCATTGTTTGAACTCATTGCCGACACCTTACAGGCTCACGGCATTGCCAGCATCCGCTTCGACTTCAACGGACACGGCGAGAGTGAGGGAGAATTCAAGGATATGACCGTACCCAACGAGATAGAGGATGCCAAGAAAGTAGTGGAGTATGTGAGCGACCTGCGCTATGTGAACTCTTTAGCCATTGTAGGCCATTCGCAGGGCGGCGTAGTAGCCGCAATGACGGCTGGGCAACTTAGCGAGGAATTGGGCGAACCCGCCTTCAAGACCGTGGCGCTGATGGCTCCCGCCGCTGTACTACGCGACGATGCCATTCGTGGCAACACGATGGGAAAGCAGTATGATCCTTTCGATCCTGGCGAGTTTGTGGAACTATGGGGTGGTTTGAAACTCGGAGGCAACTATATCCGCACGGCCTTCAGACTGCCTATCTATGAGACAGCGGCAAAGTATCAGGGACCGGCTCTCATCATCCATGGTAACGCAGACCGTGTCGTACCTTACACCTATGGCGAACGGTTCCACCAGATATGGCCCAAGAGTGAACTGGTTATTCAGGAATACTTCGACCACGGTTTCTCGCAGAACATCTACCGTTCCACAGACATCGTATCTGATTATCTGATTAAGCAATTAAAATAAGACCGAATCGCTCAATAGTATTCCTGGTACCCCGACCGAGAATCGAACTCGGAACTAAGCTTTAGGAGAGCCTTGTTATATCCATTTAACTATCAGGGCATGGTTTTTCGGGTGCAAAGATAGTGCAAAATTTCGATTTAGCGAAAAGAATGCAAATAAATTTGCATTCTTGAGCGTGAGAAATTTATCTAAATCGAGCGAAAAGCCAAATATAAAGTAATAAAAATGAAAGAAATGGCGATGAGAAAAGGATTTTTAATGTTCGCAGCCTGTCTGCTGCTGACAACAAGTTGCAAACAGAAGATAAAAGTGGATGAAGGGATACAAGTGGTTGATTCAGAAGGGACGCCTGTCGATGTGGCATCTGCGACGGAGCCTGGCGAGACGTTCGTCGATATTGCCCTGCCAGGACCTCAAGGGCAGACCGTGAGGGTGAGAGACTATGTAGGCCAGAACAAACTTGTGCTCATCGACTTCTGGGCTTCGTGGTGCAGACCCTGTATGAGAGAGATGCCCAACGTGGTAAAGGCCTATAAACTCTATCACGGCAAGGGTCTGGAGATTGTGGGTGTATCCCTCGACAAGAACAAGGCCAGGTGGATACAGGCTATCAAACTGACAGGTCAGAAATGGCCCCAGATGAGCGACCTGAAAGGCTGGAACAGCCAGGGGGCCCAGTTTTACAACATCCATTCGATTCCTGCCAATGTGCTCATCAATGAGCATGGCATGATCATCGCCCGCAACCTGAGGGGTAAAGACCTGATTAACACCATTGCAGCACAACTGCAATAAGAGCAGTTACCAAAAAGAAGATTGGCAGGCCGCACAGCCTGCCAATCTTTTATTTCGCTACCTTCGTGGCGCGGACGAAGTATATTATTAATAATATGTACGCGAGGAGCGAGCAGACCTCCGAGAGCGGATTAGCCAACCACGACTCGCTGACGGGATTGAAACCGCCGAAGCGCAACAGCGCACTTACCACACCCATCAAGGCACCGCCAGCGATGAAGCCAGAGGCAATGAGCGTTCCCTTCTCACCACGGGCCTCGTTCACCTTCTTGTCCTTTGAGCGGGTGGTGACGTACCAGTTGACGGCTCCGCCAATGAGCAGCGGCACATTCAGTTCTAAGGGAATGAACATACCCAGAGCAAAGGCCAGGGCAGGCACCTTACAAAGCGTGAGGATGATGGCGATAGCCGCACCGATGGCATAGAGCACCCAAGGTGCGCCCACACCGTTCATCAACGGATCGATGACAGCCGCCATCGCATTGGCTTGAGGCGCAGCGAGTTGTCCAGAGGCAAAACCGTAGGTCTCGTTGAGCAGCATCATCACACCACCGACGGTAGCCGCCGACACCAACGTACCCAAGAACTTCCACGACTCCTGTTTCCTTGGGGTCGTACCCAACCAGTAACCGATTTTCAGGTCGGTGATAAAGGCACCAGCCATCGAGAGGGCCGTACACACCACGCCACCCATCACCAGAGCCGCCACCATACCACTGGTACCCTGAAGGCCTACACCCACCATCACCACAGAGGCGAGGATGAGCGTCATCAGTGTCATGCCACTCACCGGATTCGAACCAACGATGGCAATGGCATTTGCTGCCACTGTGGTAAAGAGGAAAGCAATGACTGCCACTAAGACAATCGCCACCAATGCTTGGAGCATATTGCCATCCATCACCCCGAACCAGAAGAAGATGAATGTCAGCACAATCATCACGATTGAGGCGATGGCGATAAAGCGGAAGGGTACATCCCGTTGAGTACGCTGTTGTGTTACAACAGCCCCCTCCCCACTGCCCTTCATCTCCTTCGCCGCCAGCGAGACAGCCCCCTTGATGATGCCCCACGACTTGATGATGCCAATGATACCAGCCATCGCAATACCACCGATACCTATCGACTTACCATAGGCCTTGAAGATCTGTTCTGGCGACATGTCGCCCACAGCCATCGTGATGGAGGGATCCCACTGGTTGAGTACCTCCGTGCCAAAGAGCAGCGAGAGACCTGGTACGATAAGCCACCATACCGATAGCGAGCCCAGCGTGATAATCAGTGCATACTTGAAACCGATGATATAGCCGAGGCCCAACACGGCAGCACCCGTATTCACCTTGAACACCAGTTTGGCCTGATCAGCCAACGACTGTCCCCACTCCACCACACGGGAGGTGAAGTTCTCGTTCCACCAACCGAAGGTAGCCACGATAAAGTCGTAGAGTCCACCCACAATACCTGCCAACAACAACGGCTTGGCCTGATTGCCGCCCTTGGCACCAGAGACCAACACCTGCGTCGTGGCCGTCGCCTCAGGGAAGGGATACTTGCCGTGCATATCCGACACAAAATACTTACGAAACGGTATCAGAAAAAGGATACCGATGATGCCACCCAACAGCGAGGCGAGGAAAATCTTCAGGAACGAAGCCGACATCTCCGGATACTTCGCCTGGAGGATATAGATGGCCGGCAAGGTGAAAATGGCACCAGCCACGACGGCACCCGAACAGGCACCTATCGACTGGATAATCACGTTCTCACCCAAGGCCTTCGAACGCTTCGCTGCCGTTGATACACCCACGGCGATGATGGCGATGGGGATAGCCGCCTCGAACACCTGACCTACCTTCAAACCGAGATAGGCAGCGGCAGCCGAGAAGAGCACAGCCATCAGCACACCCCACGTCACAGACCATGCATTGACCTCCGGATAATGCCCTTTTGGCGACATCAGCGGTTCATACTGTTCTCCTTCCTGCAGTTCCCGAAACGCATTATCGGGCAACTGGGTTTTCATTTCCAAATCTTCCATATTGTTACACTTTTTTTCTTTTATGTTGCAAAGGTACGAATTAATTGACAATTGACAATTGATAATTGATATTTTTTTCTATCTTTGCCAAGAATTATTCGTTATCAACTAAAAACGTATGTTATGAAAAAGTTCTTGCTATTATTGCCATTCGTGGCATTATTCATGGGCTGCCAGTCGAATAAGACGGGTGGCGAGTGTCCCGTTCTCACCGTCGAAGGTGGTCAGATTACCGGTCAGAAGGTAGACTATACCCTTAATGGCACCACTACCACGTATTATGCCTATAAGGGCATCCCCTATGCCGCAGCACCTATTGGCGACCTGCGCTGGAAAGAGCCTCAGCCCGTGGTGGCTTGGGAAGGTGTGCGTACCTGCGACAAGTTCGGTCACCCCGGCTATCAGGCTGTGCACTATCCTGGTGGCTATGCCACAGAGTGGGGCTATGGCGACGAGGCACCCTACAGTGAGGACTGTCTCTATCTGAATGTCTTTACCAAGGCTGCAGGACAGGCAGACAAGAAACTGCCTGTGGCCCTGTGGATCCATGGTGGCGGCTATCGCGAGGGCTGGGGCACTGAACCCGAGTTCGACGGACGTGAGTGGGCGCTGAAGGATGTGGTGCTCGTCACCATCAACTACCGTCTGGGCATCTTCGGTTTCATGCCTTATGGCGAACTCTCTGCAGAGAGTCCCAACCACGTCAGCGGTAACTATGGTATCCTCGACCAGATCCAGTCACTGAAATGGATCAAGGCCAATATCACCCAGTTTGGTGGCGACCCCGACAATGTGACCATCTTCGGACAGAGTGCAGGTGCCGGCAGTGTGCGCACCCTCTGCGAGTCACCCCTGGCCCGTGGCCTGTTCCACAAGGCTGTCATCATGAGCGGCGGTGGTCTGAACGTACCCCCGAAGGAGGGTGAGGCTGCTAAGCCTGCTACCCCGATGAACAAGTTCTTCTCCTACAACCCCACCCTGAAAGAGGCTGAGGCAGAGACCAAGAAGGTGATGGACTGGGCAGGACTGACCAATCTGGAGAAACTCCGCAAGGCTTCCACCGAGATCCTCTACCCCCTGTGCAATATCTATAACATGGTCAACAAGAGCGACCTCTACGTGATGGAGCGTCCCATCGTGGATGGCTATGTGTCATTGAAGAGTTTCGAAGAGGCTGCCCGTGCCGGCGAGATTGCCGACGTGCCCTATATGATTGGTTATACCCTGAACGATATGGGTAATATGTCACCAGGTATCGCTGAGTTCTGTAAGGTGCGTCAGGAGAAGGGCGGCAAGGCCTGGGCCTATGAGTTTGCCCGTCCTCTGCCTGATGATGGCAGTCATCCTGAGGTGACCGCCCGTCTGAAGGGTGCCTTCCATTCTTCCGACCTCTGGTTTGTGTTCAAGAGCCTGGAACACTGTTGGCGTCCCTGGACCCAAGGCGACTGGGATCTCTCTGAGAAGATGATCACCGCTTGGACGAACTTCGCCAAGTACAGCGATCCTAACGGTGAGGACGGCAAGGCCCTCGGTTGGGAACCCTGCACGGCAGAGAAACCGCAGTTCATGCTCTTCAAACTCGACGACAAGGATGCCGAAGCCTCTGAGATGGGTGACCCCATCATCCCCGAACCCGCACAATAAATCGTAAAAATGTCAAATCGTAAATAGTCAAATAGTAAAATAGAATAATTGTCAAATGAAAAGACTTCTGATGTTACCCCTTCTGCTTCTGGCCGTCATGACAGCCAGTGCGCAGAACCCGTATCTCCCCCTTTGGGAGCATGTACCTGATGGTGAACCCCGTGTATTCGAGGATCCCGACAATCCTGGTAAGTTGCGTGCCTACATCATCGGCTCGCACGACGTGAACTACTCGGCCTACTGCGGCCCTGACATCCGCATGTGGTCAGCACCCGTAGAGGATTTGAGCCAATGGCGCGACGAAGGTCCTATCTTCACCTGGTATGTCGACGGACAGTGGGACACGATGTATGCCCCTGACCTCGTCTGCACTACCGACCGTGCCACAGGCAAGAAGACCTACTGGCTCTATCCCCACTCCCGTGGCTGGCGTCGTACGCCGATGGTGTGTAAGGGAGACCGTCCCAATGGTCCCTTCACTCCTGTGAACCTCACGGAAGACGGTCGTCAGTGCCTGCCCGGCTCACTCATCGACTTCGACCCCTCGGTGTTCATCGAGACCATCACCAACAAGAAGGACAAGGACTATGACATCGGCTACCGCGCCTATGTGTTCTACGGCTTCCAGCATTCTACCGCTGTTGAACTCGACCAGAAGACCATGTACTCGAAGCGCGAGGGTACTGAACCTATCGACCCATTCATCCCCGCCAGCAGTGCCGACGGCAGGTTGCTCGACAAGGAAGGCAGCGTGTATAAGGCTCTCTATGAGGGACAGAACCCGCTCGACTTCAATTTCTTCGAGGCTTCGTCCATCCGTCAGGTGGGCAACAAATACGTAATGGTGTTCTCTGGCTACAGCGGCAAGGAATACGGTCTGGGCAATACCAACTCCGCCCTACGCTATGCCTTCGGGGACTCCCCCCTCGGACCTTGGCGCTCTGGTGGCGTGCTCGTTGACTCCCGTGGTGTAGTGACTGGTGAGGATGGCAGCAAACTCATCACCACCAACTTCGGACACAACACCCACGGTTCTATCCAGGAGATCAACGGCCAGTGGTACGTGTTCTATCACCGTCCGCCACGTGGCTTCGGCAATGCCCGCCAGACAATGGTGGCTCCCGTAAAAATCACATGGGACAAGAAACCTGTGGCCAAGGGCGGTGTGGTGAAGATTACAGGCTACGACCCCTACACGAAGGATAATGTCTGGACGGCCAAGGCAGCCGACGGCAACGAATATACGGGTGCCGAGGTGACTAGCGAGGGTTTCCAGATATTTGGTCTGCCTCCCTACGCTTATTACTCTGCCGGTTATGCCTGCTTCGTCTATGGCGGTACCAACGCCAACGACTGGATGCAGGACAACCACGACGTGTGGAACAACTCGATGGATCTCGCAGGCGTCACCAATGGCGGTATCATCGGCTTCAAGTACTTCGGCTTCGGTGGTCTGGCTCAGGACACCAAGGGCTGCAAGGCTTTCGAGGGAGTCAAGACTGGTGATCGTCCGATGCTTTGCCTGAACCTCACCCATAGCGGCAAGGGTGCCTTTAAGATCCACGTACGTCTCGACGATCCTTGGAAGGGTCAGGAGATTACCGTCTTCAACATCGATGCTACTGGTCCGCAAACGGCCAAGACGTATGTCAATAATGTGCCTGCTGTCGAGGGACTCACTGGCAAGCACGCCATCTACCTCGTGGTAGAAGGTCCTGAGGTGCAGCAGCCCCAGCAACCCCAGGGCCAATGGGGGCGTCGCGGTCCTCAGCAGCCTCAGCGTCCGCAAGGTCTCTTCGACCTCCACGGCATCGGATTCTGCAAGGACGGGAAACTGTCTGAGCCAGAGGATGTGCCACAGGTCACCATCACTTGCGACGGCAAGCCGTTGACGATTCCTTCAACACCCGTGCGCTTCACCAACCAGAACGGCTATCCTGATCAGATCCGCTATCAACTCTATGGTCCTGTGGATGCAGGTTCTAAGTTGAAGGCTACATCCTCCGTCCCAGGTGTCAAGTTCGAGATCAACCCCATCGTAGAGGGCCGCACCACCATCAAGGCCACCTACAAGGGCAAGACAAAGTTATTCCTGATCAACTAAGAAGACAAGAAAAAGGCAGGGAATTTCAAAGATTCTTTGCCTTTTTCTTTTTTGTTTCAGAAATATTGCCTACATTTGCAGGCATGAAAACAAAAGTAATGATGATGGCTGTAGCACTGATGCTGGTGACTGCAGCACATGGCGAAAAGACGGTGGCGAGTACCAATCGTCAGAAACTCACGGCTGGTATCAAGCATGTGACGGTGTTTACCAATGGTGCCCAAGTTGAACGTTCGCATGCTGTGAACCTGACAGCGGGAGAACACGTGATCACCTTCACAGGACTGTCACCCTTTACCGACGTGAAGAGTATGCAGATCAAGGCACGGGGAAAACTCACCGTGCTTGGGGTCAACTACCGTACGACTCACCCCGACAGCCTGCAACGTGTCAACCAACTGCGGGAGGCTGAGCGACTGGTGAAACAAACAGCCGACAAGGAACGTGAACTGAAGGCACAGTTGGAGGTGGTGAACGCCCAGTTGGAGATGGTGAAGACCAATAGTTCTGTTGGCAACCGCACGGCTGTCACGCCACTGGCCAATATCAAGGAACTGAACAACTATTACGCTCAGGAGACGCTCGAACTGAAGAAAAAGGCCATCGCCATCGACGAGGAACTGGCCATGCTGGCTGAGAAACGGGAGAAGCAGGAAAAGACCGTTGACTCCATCGCCCACCTGAAACTGAAAGCCATCACCGAGGCCGATCTGACTCTACAGGTGCCACAGGCGGGCAAGGTGGAGTTTGACCTGACCTATTATGTCAGAAACGCAGGGTGGTATCCTACCTACGACCTCCGCTCGGAAGGACTTGGACAGCCCCTGCAACTGTCGTACAAGGCCAACGTGTTCCAGAATACGAAGGAGGAATGGAGCAACATTCCCGTGACACTCTCGTCAGCCAACCCAAGCCGTTCCAATATCGCCCCTGAATTGCGTACGTATTGGATTGACTTCGGCAAGCAGGCGCCCCGCTATGACAACGAGTCATCCGCAGACGGTAGCGTGTCGGGGGTCGTGCTTGATGAAGAAGGTGAACCATTGATTGGATGTTCCGTCCTTGTGATCGGCACAAGTCTTGGCACTGTCACTGACATCAACGGACGTTACAGCATCACCCTGCCCCGTGGCAAGAGTCAACTGCAGTTCAGTTATGTCGGTTATCTGAGTCAGACACAACGCGTCAACGGCTCCACCCTGAATGTCAGGATGAAAGAGGACACATCTACACTGGAGGAGGTGACTGTGATTGGCTATGGTGTCAGCAAACGCGGAAATGGCAGAGTCAGCCGTAAGGCAAAAGACAGCGAACCGATGGTTGAGGCAATGGCAGGAGCAATTGCAACACCTTATGAGAGCCCGAAACTGCCAGAGAGTGAACTGATCTCCGTGAAGGAGCAGAAGGCTCAGTTCGGCTACGAGTTCGAGATCGGGCAACCGCTCACCCTGTCGTCTGACGGTAAGACCACAACCACGGAGATTGCCCGCTACAAACTGCCTGCCACCTATCAGTATCTCGGTATTCCACGGGCTGACAAGGACGCCTTCCTCGTGGCTGATGCCACTGACTGGCAGCAGCACAGCCTGCTCGAAGGCGAGGCCAATGTCTATTTCGAGAACTCGTTCATTGGGAAGACAATTCTCGACCCGACGGTTGCCAACGACACCCTGCATTTCTCTTTAGGAAGAGACAACGGCATCCGCATCCAGCGCGAGAAAGTGTCGGCCCGCTCGTCACGCCGTCTGTTGGCCTCCACACAGGAACAGGACATGACTTGGCGCATCACCGTCAAGAACAGCCGAAAAGAGGTTGTCTCGCTGACACTACAGGATCAGATTCCCGTCTCCGAGAATTCCAATATTACCGTCACCACCGAGGAACTCAGTGGCGGACAACTGGATAAGACAACAGGCTTCGTCGTCTGGCAACTGCAATTGCAGCCCAACGAGCAACGGGAGTTCATTGTACATTACCGCGTCAAATATCCCAAGAGCCGTCATCTGGTGGTAGAATAGATATTTTCCAGATTCCCCAGAGCGCGGGCAAGTCACCCACAGGTCGGGATTTTATGCCCGAGATCCGGTTTGCACTTTTGCCAGGTCGGGAAAACATGCCTGAGATTCGGTTCATACTTTTGCAGGGTATGCAATAAGGCAAACGGGATTCGATTCATACTTTTGCAAGGGTGGCAAAATCTTCCCCTGAATCAGGGCATAATAATGCAGGGTATGCAAAACCTTGTCTGGAATTCAGTTCATACTTTTGCACGGTGGGGTAAACCTTCCCGTGAATTCTGGCAGACTTTTGCACGGTGGGGTATGAAGTGTCTGAGATTTCAGGCAGAGTTTTGCAAGGGTTGCAAAACCTTCAACGGGATTCATTTCAGACTTTGCAAGGTATGCAATGAGGTAAACCAGATTCAGGGCAGATAATTGCAGGGGCGGAATGAATCACTAATAGAAAAATTGTGACACCGATAATTAGGCTCAAACCCTCAACTGCCATCTGCCATCCGTCAGATTTGGGGAATGGGAAACCACTTCGTGATTATTCTGGCAGATGGCAGTTCTGACAGATGGCAATTAGTTTTTTGAATTGCGAGAATCTAGCAATTGCTAGTATTTATACTAACGCCCAAAACTATTAATACTTTTTTCGAGTATTATTCTTGCTATCTCGTTTCGAATATTTACCCAGATAGTTACTGGCTTATTTTGCTATAACAAAGTTCAATTATTCTCCAGAGGAAATCTAATTCTCCCCAAAATTCAATTTGGGGGGAATGGTGGTTTCGAAATAAAAAGCTCTACCTCACAAGGTCATGGACATTGGTATATTGTTTCTGAAATGGGACTCTGTTACTCATTGTATAAAAATAAAACGACCCGCACATTTGAGCATCGTGGAGAGGCTTGGCGGGTTCTAGTGGTGCAAAGGTACGAATATTGTTTGAATCAACAAAGAAAATGCTTGAAATAATTAAAAACAGGCTACTTTTTAGGTAAAATAGAATAAAGGATGCGCTCTTAAAGTGCATCCTTTATTCTATTCAGAGCCTCCATGAGGCGGGTGCGCTGGGTGGCGATGTTGAAGCGGATATAGCCCTCGCCAGTCTGGGGGCCATACATCGTGCCTGGGTTTACCCAGACTTTGGCCTCAGCGAGTAATTTATCTGCGAGCGCTTGCGAAGTCAAACCCGTAGCGGAGATATCCACCCAAGGGAGGTAGGTACCTTCGAGGCGACAGACGTGCCATTGGGGAATGTTCTCGGCAATAAAAGTACAGAGGGCTTGGTAGTTGCCCCAGAGATACTGGTTGAGTTCGTCAATCCAATCCTCGCTCTCGTTATAGGCCGCTTTCAGGGCCACAGGGCCGAAGGGGTTGAGGTCACACACCTCGTTGATATT
>JAFZNI010000125.1 GCA_017551005.1 Prevotella sp. | reverse complement strand
TACCCGCATGTCAGCACTGGTAGACCAGATTGCCTGGCTACGGAAGCAGGACATCGAGGTGATTCTCGTATCGTCAGGTGCCGTAGCCTGCGGACGACGGGAACTGACCGTAGACCATTCGCTCGACTCTGTAGAGCAGCGACAGTTGTTTTCTGCCGTCGGACAGGTCAAACTCGTAGGACTCTACTACGACCTGTTCCGAGAGTTCGGTATCCATGTGGGACAAGTACTGACGATGAAGGAGAACTTTGAACCCGGTGAGCAGTATCGCAACCAACGGGCCTGTATGACGGTGATGTTGGAAAATGATGTGCTGCCCATCGTCAATGAAAACGACACCGTGAGTGTCACCGAGTTGATGTTCACCGATAACGATGAACTCTCGGGCCTCATCGCGCAGATGATGCAGGCAGACACGCTCATTCTGCTCTCCAATATCGACGGCATCTACGACGGTAATCCTGACAATCCGTCGTCGCGCATCATTCCCCGTGTAGAGCCCGGCACCGACCTGTCGCAATACATCAAGGAAGAGAAAAGCGCTTTCGGTCGTGGTGGCATGCACTCGAAGTACACCACCGCCAGCAAGGTATCGCAGGCAGGCATCCGCGTAATCATCGCCAACGGCGAGCGCGAGAATATCCTCGTCGATTTAGTGAGTCATCCCGAATCAACCCCACATACAGAGTTTATACCATGCAACTGAAAGAAACGTTTGAAAAAGTTAAGCGGGCCAGCAAGAGTCTGGCCCTGTTAAACGACGGACAGCGCAATGACATTCTCAATGCCGTTGCAAACGCTATAATAAGTAATCAGAAGAGAATTCTTGAGGCCAATGCCCAAGATCTGGCCAAGATGTCGAAGGACAATCCCCTTTACGACCGCCTGCAACTGACGGAGAGCCGTTTGGAAGGTATTGCCGCCGACATGCGTAACGTGGCCACCCTACCCTCGCCCCTCGGACACATCACCAAACAGAAGACACTGCCAAACGGTCTGCGCCTCTGTCGTGTCAGTGTGCCGTTCGGTGTTATCGGCATGATCTACGAGGCCCGTCCCAACGTGACCTTCGACGTTTTCTCGCTCTGCTTCAAAAGCGGTAACGCCTGTGTGCTGAAGGGCGGCAAGGATGCCGACTGTTCCAACCGCGAGGAAGTGGCACTCATTCACGAGATACTGGAAAAGTATGGTGTATCGAAGGATGTTGTTGTTTTGTTGCCCGCCACCCACGAGGCTACGGGTGAGATGCTGAATGCCGTAGGCTATGTCGATCTCTGCATCCCCCGTGGAGGCCGCAAACTCATAGACTTCGTACGTGACACCGCCCGTGTACCAGTGATTGAGACGGGTGCCGGCGTGGTGAACACCTATTTCGACAAGGATGGCGACATGGAGATGGGCCGCGCCATCATCAACAATGCCAAGACCCGTCGTGTATCAGTCTGCAATGCTCTCGACTGTTTGCTTATCCACGAGAGCCGACTCAGCGACCTACCCGCACTCTGCGAGAAAATGGCTGAGAAAAATGTCATCTTCTACGCCGATGAAAAAGCCTTTGCTGCCCTTGACGGCAAATACCCCTATCTTGAGCATGCTACAGAGGACAGTTTCGGTACGGAGTTCATGGACTACAAACTCGCCATCAAGACCGTCGGCTCATTGGAAGAGGCACTTGAGCATATCGACGAGAACGGTTCTGGCCACAGCGAGGCCATCGTGACTATGAACGAGCAGACTGCCCGTAAGTTCCAGGCTCACGTCGATGCAGCCTGTGTCTATTGGAACGCCCCCACCAGTTTCACTGACGGTGCCCAGTTCGGCCTCGGGGCAGAGATAGGTATTTCCACACAGAAACTTGGTCCCCGTGGTCCGATGGCACTTGAAGAGATTTGCACTTACAAGTGGCTCATCGAGGGCGAAGGACAGGTAAGAAGTTAAGAATTAAGATTTAAGAGTTATAATATGCGCACATTCATCAACGTACAGGATATCGGCCCGCTTGATAAGGCAATGGCTGAAGCATTTGAGATTAAGAACGACCGTTACAAGTATCAGCATCTGGGTAAGAACAAAACCCTCATGATGATCTTCTTCAATAATTCACTGCGTACCCGCCTTTCCACCCAGAAGGCAGCCATGAACCTCGGCATGAACGTCATCGTGCTCGATGTGAACGCTGGTGCCTGGAAACTGGAAACCGAGCGTGGTGTCATCATGGATGGCGACAAGAGTGAACACCTCTTGGAGGCAATCCCCGTGATGGGCTGCTACTGTGATCTCATTGGCGTACGCTCGTTCGCTGGCCTCACTGACCGCGAGTACGACTATGCCGAGACCGTGCTCCAACAGTTTATCAAGTATTCCGGCCGCCCCGTCTTCGCTATGGAGACAGCCACCGTACATCCCCTTCAAGCCTTTGCCGACCTGATTACGATCGAGGAGAGTTGGGGGCGTTCCGTTTGTTGCTGTGGCACAGTAACAAACCCGACGAAGCGTCCAAAAGTGGTGCTCACCTGGGCACCCCACTGTCGCGCCTTACCGCAGGCTGTACCAAACTCGTTCGCACAGTGGATGAACGCTGCCCCTGATGTTGATCTCGTCATCACCCACCCTGAGGGCTACGAACTCGATCCGCTGTTCGTCGGTGATGCCGTCGTGGAGTACGACCAGAAGAAAGCCTTCGAGGGCGCCGACTTCATCTACGCCAAGAACTGGAGCAACCCTGGAGTGACCAACCCTTCCGACTACGGAAAAATCACCTCCAAGGATATGTCGTGGACAGTGGATACCGAACACATGTCGTGGACTAACAATGGTAAGTTCATGCACTGTCTGCCTGTACGCCGTAACCTCATCGTCACCGATGATGTGATAGAGTCGCCCAACAGCCTCGTCATTCCTGAGGCCGCCAATCGGGAAATCAGTTGCTCGGTCGTTATCAAGCGAATGCTCGAAGCCTTATAAGTATGATCTCATTCGAATGTGATTACAACAACGGTGCCTGTCAGGAGGTACTGGACAATCTGGTGAAGTACAATAGTGCCAAGCCGACACCATACGGTTTCGACGAGTTCAGCGAGCGTGCAAAGAACCGCATCCGTGAGGCCTGCGGTATGCCTGACGCACAGATTTTCTTCCTGACGGGTGGTACTCAGGCCAATGCCACCACCATCGACTCGATGCTCTATCAGTATGAGGGTGTCATCTGCGTCGGTTCTGGCCACATCAACGTCCATGAGGCAGGAGCCGTAGAGTTCACGGAGCATAAGATTATCACCATTGCAGACACTGATGGTAAGATGGAGGCTAAGACGCTTGACAAATACCTCGACGACTATATGCACGACGGCAACAAGGATCACGCCGTACATCCTGGATTGGTCTATATCACTTTCCCCACCGAATTTGGCACGCTCTATTCCGCTAAAGAACTTGATGACATCTATCAGGTCTGCCAACGCTACGAGATCCCTCTCTATATCGACGGAGCCCGTCTCGGCTATGGGCTGATGGCAGAGGAGAACGACATCACTCTACCTTATCTGGCCCGTCACTGCGACGTGTTCTACATCGGCGGCACAAAGATTGGAGCCCTCTGTGGTGAAGCAGTGGTATTCACCAACCGTAAGGCTCACAAGCATTTCTTCTCCATCCAGAAGCAGCATGGCGCCGTCATTGCCAAAGGTGCACTGATTGGTTTGCAGTTTGATGCATTGTTTAGCAACAATCTTTATTTCAGACTCTCCGAACATGCCATCCGTATGGCCATGAGGATGAAGGATATCTTCAAACGTAAGGGTTTTGAATTCTATGTAGACTCCCCCACCAACCAACAGTTCGTCGTCATCGACAACGAACAAGTAGAGAAACTCAGCCGTAAGGTGGAGTTCTCGCACTTCGGCCAGACCGACCACCATCATACCATCTGCCGTTTTGTCACCAGTTGGGCCACGACGGAAGAGGAAATCGATGAACTCGAAAGAATCCTGAACCAATAAAGGATACAATATACTTTTAACGTAAATAGTACTCGGTTTCGCCCCGTGTACTATTTACACTTATTCATTATTTTAACACCCTTTCTACTCTTTTTTTTGATAAAAAGGAAGGGGGTTGCAAAAAAGTATCAATAATAGTCAAATAAAGTTGCAGACTTTTCAATAAACCAATATACCTTTGCAACGGATTTGGGATTAAAAACTACAATTCTAACATTATATATAACTTACTCGTTGGTTGAATTAAAATAATGCATACTTAACTTGCCCTATGGGCCTATGATTGAGAAGATTAAAATACTGCAACATGGTAAAGGCAGCCACTTTGGCTCCCATCCTAGCGAAGAAGCCTTCTGGCTGCTTT
>JAFZNI010000124.1 GCA_017551005.1 Prevotella sp. | reverse complement strand
TTGTGCATCTTCTGCACGTCGCAACGTCTGAGGTATCACATACTCACCAAAGCGGTTCTTAGGTAGGCTATAGCCCTTTCGCCCCTCTTTCGAGAGTTCGAAAATCAGGTTTCCATATAATCGATTATTCATAGGGCTACAGTCTTTACAAGGTTATCAATCTCTTCCTTGGTGCGCTTCTCTGTGACGGCAAAGATAAAACCGTCCTCATAGCGGATGCCACCCAAGAAACCATTCTTAATGAAACGGTTGTAGAGTGCATCGGCATCACCATCGTACTTCACATAGAACTCGTTAAAGAACGGCTGATTATAAACCAAATGAAACTTACCCGTCTTCAACAGTTCATCACATAGATAATGAGCACCTGCATATGATAAGTTGGCAACTTCCTTGAGTCCCTCCTTACCCATCAATGACAGGTAAACAGTTACCCATAATGCCATCAGTGACTGATTCGAACAGATATTGGAAGTAGCCTTCTGACGGCGGATATGCTGTTCACGAGCCTGTAGTGTCAATACGAAAGCACGCTGATCACGATTATCCTTTGTCATACCGACAATACGTCCCGGCATCTTACGGATGAGTTTCTCCGTGCAGCACATATAACCCACATACGGACCACCGAACTGCATGGGAATACCTAACGACTGTCCGTCACCTATGGCGATATCAGCCCCCCACTCTCCAGGAGTCTTGAGAACGGCAAGGTCAACAGCCACACAGTTCATGATGAAGAGGCCTTTCTGCTCATGGATAGCATCAGCAAAACCGCTATAGTCTTCCATGATACCATAGTAGTTAGGTTGTTGCACCATCACACCGGCAATCTCTCCTTGATGTTGGGAGAATTGGTCGTGTAGTTCCTGTAGGTCTGTGACGCCCTCCTTCTGGTGAATCATCTCTATCTTGATACCATGAAAATGAGTATAGGTCTGAATCACTTTCAGTATCTTAGGGTCTACCGTCTCACTGATAAGTACTGTATTCTGTTTCTTACCTGCTGCCACTGCCATCATCACAGCCTCGGCAGCAGCCGTTGAACCGTCATACATAGAAGCATTGGAAATATCCATGCCCGTCAGTTCCGCCATCATCGACTGATATTCGAAGATATAGTGCAGCGTTCCTTGTGATATCTCCGCCTGATAGGGTGTATAACTTGTCAAAAACTCTGAACGGCTGAGTAGGTTCGGGATGACAGCAGGTGTATAATGGTCATAGACACCTGCCCCAGCAAAGCACACGAGTTGTTCATTCTGAGTGCCTAACTGCTCAAACAATTGGCGCACTTCCAATTCGCTCATTTGTTCCGGTAACTGATAGTCACCACGGAAACGAATCTCGTCAGGCACTTCCGCATAGAGGTCATCGAGACTCTTAATCCCAACTTTCTCCATCATCGCCTGCAAATCAGCGTCTGTATGGGGGAAATACTTAAACATTTGGTGTAATTACGATATAACGATATAACAATCTTACTTCTCGCAGAAAGCGGCGTAGGCTTTGGCATCCATCAAGTTGTCGAGTTCAGACTTGTCACTCATCTCCACCTTGATAATCCAATTAGCAAATGCATCTTGATTAATTAACTCAGGCTGGTCGTCCAATTCGTCATTCACTTCTATGACAGTACCGCTAACGGGAGAGATCAGATCGCTTGCTGCCTTCACGCTTTCCACGGCTCCGAATTCCTCGCCTGCTGTGACTTCATCGTCGACTTCCGGCAGGTCAACATACACCACATTACCTAATGCATTCTGTGCATAGTCGGTAATACCGATAAAGCCAAAGTTGCCTTCTACTTTTACGTACTCATGTGACTCACTGTAATAGAGTCCTTCAATTACTTTTGCCAT
>JAFZNI010000123.1 GCA_017551005.1 Prevotella sp. | reverse complement strand
CCCACCTTTTTAAAATAGTCTATCTCATCCTGGATATTATTACCAGACTTGAAGTCATTTGGAAATGCATCTTTATAGAGGGGCTGTAGGCCATCCCAGACATAAAGATCCTCAGCCCCCACAGCGCTTGCAAAGTCGCCGAAGTCCTTGGCCGACTGGGCCCTGACGCGAAGACGACCACCCACGCCGATGTACTTATTGAAGAAGTAGGCGCCCTCGGCATCGACCACCGTAGCAGCACGGAACTTGATGCCCACCGTCTCGCCCTCATCCTCAAACTCAAGATCCTTATTGCCCAGACCCAAACCCATGGAGATACTGAAGAAAGAGGGTTTTTCACTTTCCAGCACCAGGTCGTTGCGCAGCAGGCCCTTCTGCTTGAAGAGCAGGTCGCCAAGGGCATAGCCCAACTCGGTGGACATGATACCGATGCCGGCTCCCGACATGACGTCGCTGATCCAGTGGCGGTTGTTGAGCACACGCATCACACCCGTTGCCGTGGCCACGCCATAGCCTGCCACCGACCACCAGGGCGAGCGGGTGAGTCCATACTCCTTGTGGAGCAACGTGGCACCGACGAAGGATGTTGCCGTGTGACCCGAGGGCCACGAGTTGGCAGAGGAACCGTCTGGACGCATCTCCTTGGCCGTGTACTTGATACCGTTGACGAAACCGGCCATGATACCGTACGACATGGCGGCACTTGCCAACAGGCGGGGCCAGTCGCTGCGTCCCTCATAGCCGCCCAGTTTCAAGCCGACCGTCATAGCGGGACCGAAGAACTGTGTATAGTCGTCGATACCGGTCTTGAAGTCGGTGAGCAACTGCGTGTTCTTCTTACCACCCTGCTCCGCCTTGGCATTCACGCGGAACATCGCCTTGTCGCCTTTGACAGCCCAGCCGGCCACGAACAGGGGCACGCCCACAAAGGTCAGGTCGTCCATAAACTTGTAGGGCTTTACATCTGGATTAGTCTTCTGCTTGAAGAAGTTGAAATCAGGTTCCCACTTGTCGGTGGTTGTTGCAAAATCCATCGCGGAGGCGGGAATTGCTTTGACCTCCACTAACTCAGCCTTCATCTCAGGTGTTTCGAGTTTCAGGGGTTCCATGTCTCGGTAATTGTCTGCATTGGCCTGAACTGTCAGGACAACTGCAATGAGTAATAACAACTGTTTCATAATCTTATATTTTTATCTGCATAAGCCTTTTATTTGTTTGCTATTCTTATAGTCTCAGTCCGATGAAGGCGCGGGCGCGCCATTTGTTCTGGTTGACCACTACAACATCGTCATCGAAGACGGAATTGTTCATCACGAGGGTAGCACCGGCAAAGTAACGGGGCGAAAAGTTATAGACGAGGGCAGCACGTTCGTTAAAGATCATGTTGAAGCGCATACGCTGGGCCTCCTTACACACGCCGTTGACAGTCATTTTGTTGCGGTTATAGACCACGAAGGTAGGTAACATGGAGAAGTGGAGCAGCCATTTCTTGCCAAGCACCCAGTTGTAGCCGTAACCACCGCCGATACCGACATGTCCGACATCGATACTGACATCGGGGGCGTTCGGGTTCCTGACTTTCAGTTCGTCGGTGGTCTCGATGATGCCTCCCTGATAACTGATGCCCGCGAGCCACGAACCTGCCGAGCGGCGTTGGATGTAACTCTGGGTGAATGCTGCAGGGAAGGAAAAGCGGCGATGGTTGAAGGCATAGTAGCCCGCCAGGTTGACCACCTTCAAAGTAAGGTCACCCGACTCCAATTGCGACGGATTATCGTCGCGATAGACATCGCCTGCCAGCGATTCCGACCGCTGATAACTGAAGTCGAGGCTGATACGGCTACTGTAGTAATTGAGGTTGAACTCGTAGTCCTTATAGACCCCGCTCATCTTGGCCGGATTGATGGCTACTGCAGCAGAAATGCCACGATAAGAGGCACCGATACTCAACGTGGTCTTGTGGCTCGTTTTGAGATCAGCCTTCGAGTAGATGCCGTTCACTGTTCCCTTCGCATGAAAATCGTTTCCTGTCTGGTTCAGTCTCACCTTCAATGTCAACTTGCCATCGGGCCTTACGACATAGTTCGTATCGTAAGGTGTCCTGTAGTATCTGGCCGTGAGCGCACTGTCCACCTTTGCTCTTACCTGTTGGTCACGACTCTGACCACAGACCTCATTTGGGACGGTGAGAAGGATTGTTGCAATTATCCAATAATATACGTATTTCATTCTTTCGAGGTTTCGCGTTGTGCAAGGTCAGTTATGAGGGTTTCAAGTTCTTCTTTCTGCGTGTTCCTAAGAACACCGCCACAAAGATACATAATTTTTATTAAAAAACAACTCAGAAGTCCATTTTTTTTCCTTTTTCACCTATTTATTATAAAAAAAAGAAGGAGAATCAGGCCAAATTTCAGGATGACGCGCTAGGTGATGCGGCGTGAGAACCTACTTCTGAGACAGACACCGCCGAGACCCTTGCGGGAGTCCCGGCGGCGGATAAATGTTATATGAGATAGGGGCAGCAACAACTATTTGTCCCTTTCAATCCAGTTCTCTATCTGTATGTTCTTGATATTCTGGAAGTCCTTCACGTTCTCAGTCACCAGAATCATGTCCTTGGTAACAGCGGTGCAACCTATCAGCAGGTCGAATTCGCCGGTAGGTTTACCTGCCAGGGCCAGCCTTGCCTTCTCTTCGGCATAGTGGTCAAAGATCGGGGCAATGGGCAGTACTCTGATGGCCTTGAAGAACTCCTTCATAGGCTGCTCCCTGTACTTCGGTCCACCTTTCATCTGACCGTATGCTTTACCGTATTTCAACTCTGCGACGGTTATCTCTGAAATACAACAGTTCTCAAAGCCGACGGCGTTGATGTGCTCCCTTACGTTCATCTTGTCGCGCAGCCAGTAGGCACAGATGCAGGTGTCGAGGAGATATTGCTTTTGTTTCATGGCTCGTTCAGGAATTTGTCCCAGAATTCATCTCTGCTGCTCTTCACGTGACGGGCATCGCGGATAGCCTTGTTGATGTCCTCGGTATCCCTGAAATGCTCGTCGTCCCATATCCCCGCGAAACTATCGGCAGTGTATTTCTTCCTCTTTGTTTTCTTCTCGGCTACAGCGGGACGCAGGGCATCGCTCAGCCGCTTGATAAGCACGAGTTTCACCTCACTACTGGCATCCTTGATAAGATTCCAGTAGTTGTCGGATTCCTTTTTCAGTGCTATTGTTGCCATAATACTTCTTATTTACGTGATTACGGGTGCAAAGATACGACATTTTTCCGAATAATCGTGCGATTATCCGATATTTCTTCGATTTATCCGTTTGTCTCAGCCCATCCGCAAGGTGTTCAATCGGAAAAATACACACTCAAGCGGTCATGAAGGCCGACGCCAATGACGACGGTGAGATAAGCGCAGCCGATCTGGTGGCTATCGTCAACAAAAACCATTCATTTGGCCAAATATTTTAGTAATAATCAGCCAAATTAACTAAAAATATAGTCGTTTTGGCTAAGTATATAGAAAAAGACCCCGCCTCTTCACGATCGTTGTGCAAGGTTCTCTGTGAATGTCTGGTTTATCTGTTCGCTGCGCTTACGGAGGCGGGGCGAGAAGGCAATGCCGAAGATGATTACCAGGACGATGAGGTCGGCTATGAGGGGTTCAAGTTCCGACATAATCTAAATACTTTAGAATTCAGAGAATCATAGGAACAGGTTCTTAATCCTTTCTGAAAAGCGATCAAAAACCTGTTCCCTTTGATTTCAAATTGGTCTTACCTGGCCATTACCTTGTCTTGATAGTCAGGTCGTAGGTGTTATGCTTGCCGTCGGTGGTGTACCACTTGATGGTGAACTGGCTCAAGCCCATGTCGAGCGCATACTCCTTCAGCGTCTGCGAGGCATTGGGGTCTGTCAGGTTGTTCTTCGAGGCATTGACGAGATACATGATGGTGCTCTCGGCGGTATCCGTCAGGTCTGCCAACTTGATCGTAGGCTGATAGAGGTCGGGGAACTGGCGCTGCAACACCTCAATCAGTTTACCCTTCACGCCTGTGTAGCCCGGCGTTCCGATCTCTGGGAAGGTCACGTCCATGTACCATGTCTGCAGGGAGCGGTTCGGCTGCTTCAACTGGAGGCTCCACGCTGCGCCATTGTCGAAGTTGGAGTTGACATTGACCTTGTCTTTCTTGGGGCGGTTATCTGAATTAAAAATTGAATTATTGCGATATGTTACCAGACAACTCATGGTGTTCTTATGCTGGATGTTGAGCGTATAGGCACCCTCAGGATTGGAAACCGACCAGCATGCCTGATTGTTGATGTCGATATCGTTGATAAGGGCATCGGGAACGAGTTCGTGCTTGTCTACATTATCAAAACCAATGGGCATTGCCTTGCCGCAGGTGTATTGCCACGTCACTTCCGAGCCCTTGGTGTTCTTCACGCATTTCATCTCCTTGGCATTCTCGGTAGTCTCCATCGTGTAGGACGAACCCTGTGTCATGCCGTAAGACATCTTCGTTGAGATGGGCAGGATACCGCCTATCAGCGTTGCGCCCATAGACATGGTCATGCTCTGCGTCTGGCCGAGGGCTACCGATGTGCTCATGTTATTGTTGTCGGTTGTAGGTATGGCATCCTGTAAGACGACAGTGCCTGCTCCCGTCAGGTCCATGGAGAATCTTCCGGCATCATACCAGGAACCATAATACCTTTCTACAATTGAGCCCATGTTTTCCCACCACTTGTTTGGGGCGTATGGACCGTAGTAGAGCGTTACTTGGGGGTCGCCGTTCCAAACCTTACCGCCTACTGATGCCAGCACCTTCTGCTTCACCAGATAATAGTCGCAGTTGTTTTCCATATTATGGACACCCCATACGCGAACCACTTCCTGATAGGCTTTTTGTTTGGCATAAGTAATCCATTTGGCAGTCCATACATTGACAGGACCTACGTCTTCCGTAGAATAAGGATCACCTTCACCCCATGATAGATATTTAATAGGCACCACGGCAGTGAGTTCGCCCTGATAAGTGAACTCGTCGCTGGCATCCAATATATCGTTGATAGCACCTTCAGAACTGCCTCTGGTGAGGCTACGGGCCTCTGCCAGACGCTCCTGCTTGGCGGCCTCGCGTGAGTTGAGCCAGTAGGCGGCTCCGTCGGCCAACAGACCACTGTTGTATTTGGTGTACTCTTTTTTGCTGCTCTCTGCCTCGTGCTGGACGTCGCCGTCTGCATCGTCGGAAGTCACAGTGACGGACTGGCTTCCATACGGTGCACAGGTGTAGTAGCAGTCGCGAGCGAAGATGGCCAATTCGGCCAAGGGCTCTGCACCGCTCTCTGATCTTGTCTTTGCGACCCTTGCCTTCATATTGGCCAGTCGGGCCTTGAAGCGCTCGGCCTCTGAAGACGTGATGCGGGCTGCGGCCTGCTCATCGCTTGGCGGGGTAATCACGATGTCGCCCTCCTTCGTGAGCAGTTGTTGTTCAGCCTCTGCCATCTGAGTGCCCAGATTCTCCAGGATTTCCATCATCTTGGCGTTGGTAGGCTTCTCAATGGCAAGGTAGCCGCCACGGGACATGATCCACATGGTCTGAAGCCATTCGAGTTGAGAGATGTTGTTGACATCCTCTGCCTTCATCAGCACCATCTTATCGCCTTCTGTGAAATACTTGGTGGTTTTTGACAGTCGGCGCACCAGGGCGGCACCCATCGATGTCTCGTCAAATGAACTCAGCACCACGGTAGGCACGTCGGCTGTTACCTTTACGTTCATAAGGTCTTCAGTCGGTTCTGTCCATGTTCCTGAATCAGGATTTGTACTGGGATTGTCTTCATTGTCGCTGCACGATGTCAGCATGGTCGATGTGCCGCAAAAAAGGATGGCGGCTAACATCCAAATAAATCTTTTTGTTTTCATAATTGGTAAATGTTAGGAAATTTTAATTATTTAGTTTGGTGTATTATCTGTATGAATGAATTACTTCGTGCCACCGCCGAGGGCGATATAGAGGGCGATGACAGCCTGGGCGCCTTTGTACATGTTAGAGGCCTCGTTGAGTTGGGCGCTGAGCAGGTTCTCCTGAGCGGTGAGCACCTCGATGTAGCCGGCCTTGCCGTTGTCCATCAGTTCATGGGTGCCGGTATAGGCATCATAGAGCACCTCCACCTGACGGCGGTAGTAGGCATACTTCTCACGGGCAGCCTGACAGTCGGCCATCGCCTCGTTTACCTGGTTGCCGGCATCGATCACGGTCTGCACATATTTCTTCTGCAGGTCTTCCTGCGTCAGCTGGTTGATCTTCAGGTTGGCCTTCAGCTGGCCACGGGCGAAGATGGGCTGCGTGAGCTGACCGACAAAACTGAGCAACAGCTTGCCGGGATCGACCACCATGCCACCACCGGAGTTGGTCCATCCGGCTGATCCCGTCAGCGTGATGCCGGGGAAGAAAGCGGCACGGGCAGCCTGCGTATTATAAAAAGCCTCCTCCATGGCATGGTTGGCCATGCGGATATCGGGACGCAGTTCAAGCATCGTGGCGGGTACGCCGACTTTCAGGAACTGTGTGTCGAACATGCGCTGGCCTGCATCGCCCTGTGCGTCAGGGTGATGCAGGGCGTCACTGCCCCAGTTCTTGCGGGCGATGTGCTGCGGACTTGTCGCCATCAGTCGGCAGAGGGCGTTCTCTGTGGCCTGAATGCTGCGGCGTACATCAACAATCTGCGTCTTGACATTCAGATACGACGACTCCATCTGGTTGACGGCAGTACTGTAGGCCTTGCCGTTCTCCCAGAGAGACTTCTGCGTCTCCAACGAGGCACCCCACAAACTGTCGGTCATCGTCAGGATCTCCAACTGCCGGTCGAGCAACTGGAGCATGTAGTACTGCTGTGCGACGGCGCTGATGAGGTTGGTACGTACCGCCTCCTCGCCCATCTGCGCCTGCAAAAGCACGGCCTGCGAGGCACGCTTTTTGTTGGTGATGGAGCCAAACACATCGGCATCCCACGATAGTTGCAACGGCAGGTTATAGGTCTTCGACCACGGGTTGTCGTCGAACTTGGCCAGCGTTCCCTGCGGCGAGAAATAAAGCGACGGCAGATAAGCCATCTTAGCGCTCTTCAGCGCAGCCTCGCTCTTCTCTACGGCGATACGGGCAGAGTTCAAGTCGGTATTATTGGCCAGCACCTGCTCGATGAGTTGCTGTAACAGCGGGTCGGTGAAGAACTCACGCCATGACATTTCGGCAAGGGACTCACCCCCGGCGGAAGCATCTTGTATCGTGCCGAAAGCATCGGCAGGCGCTTCAGCCTTCTGCTCATACTTATTATATAATCCGCAGCCGGAGAGCGTCAGCAGCAAAACTGCTGCCACAATGTAAAAATTAGAATATTTAAAAATTAAAAAAATATCGCGTTTCATACCATTATTACATTTTATAATTTTTACATTTTTACATTATTACATTTTTACATTTTTACATTGTCACATTGTCACCCGTGACATCGTCACTTGTGACCGCTTTGCCTTGGAAACGCTCGTGCAACTTCTGGAACACGATGAAGAAGGCCGGCACGACGAACAGCAGGGCGATGGTACCCACGCTCATACCACCGATGACACCAAGGGCGAGGGCGCGGTTACCGTTGGCACCGGCACCACCCTCGATGACGAGCGGTATCATACCGATGATCATCGTGGCCACCGTCATCAGAATCGGGCGCAGACGTTCCTTACAAGCCTCGAAGGCTGCATCACGGATGCTCATGCCCTGGGCACGGCGCTCAGAGGCGAACTCGGTAATCAGGATGGCCGTCTTCGACAACAGACCGATCAACATGATGACACCCGTCTGCAAGTAGATGTTGTTATCCATGCCAGGTAAGTGCAACAGGTTGCCGAAATAGGCGCAGACAAAGGCACCCATCAGTCCGAAGGGCACTGAGAGCAACACTGCCAGCGGCGTGAACCACGAGTTGTAGAGCGATGCCAGAATGAGGTAAATCAGAATGACACAGATCACGTAGATAAGGGCGGTGGCATTAGAGCCCGATGTCTCTTCCAACTCGCGCGACATGCCGCTGTACTCGTAAGTAGCCGTAGCGGGCATCTCCTGCTTGAACACCTCTGCGATGGCTTT
>JAFZNI010000014.1 GCA_017551005.1 Prevotella sp. | reverse complement strand
TCTGGAATCGTAAAGATGATGGCCTCTTCACCGTTGGGATCACTGCCTGTTACGTCATACCAGTAATTGCCGTTCTTTCCAGTCAGCACGACAGCATCAATGTCTTTCCAAGGCTCTGCGCCAGCCGCTGTGAAGTAGCCAGGATTAGCCGTTCCGCCATCGATGTGGGCGTATGTGTAGTCGGTATGATTGGCATCGTAATGCGTGCCAGCACCACCAACAAGATTATAGCAGTCATTAAACATATCGCTACCTTCTCCCACAGATGCTGTACTCCAATCTTTACCCGCATAGATGGTTTTTAAAGCAGAACACATTACGAACATATGACGCATGTCTGTCACTCTACTCGTATTGAACCCACTTATATCGAGACTTGTCAGGCTTGAACAGTCTTCAAACAACCAACTCATATTTGTTACGCTACTTGTGTTGAATCCACTTACATCGAGACTTGTCAGGCCGGAACAGCCTTCAAAGAGCGAATTCATATTCGACACCTTCTCTGTATTGAATCCACTTAATTCGATGCCTGTCAAACTTGAACAACGATAGAACATGTGGTTCATGTCTGTCACGTTGTTGGTTTTGAGGAATCCAAGTCCCGTAATGGTTGTTAGATTACTACAATAAGCGAACCAATTCGCCAGACTGCTTAATGTTGTACAGTTTGCAAATGATTGATCGAAGACCACAGAGGATATCTGTTCACGATAGTCTCTCCATGCTACAGATTGCAAGTCTCCAAACGGCCCGACGCTCATACCATTGCGATCAGCCTTATTGGTGTCGTAGTAGAACGTCAGCACGGTGTTGTTCTGGCTGAGGACGGCGTAGGGTTCGGGGTCTGTCTGTGCAGGGCCGATGATTTCCTCAATCTGATGTGCAATCTCCAGGATGTGTTCCCTGATCATTACAGCCTCGTAACTGTCATACATCATGCCTCGTTCTTGGTAGAAGTGCTGGCCGTCTTCAAGCATCCACTTCAAATCTTCTTTGAGGTCATCGCTTACATTGGGGTTGTTTTGGGCACGGTTAAGCACGTCGGTGCCATAATCAATGGCCTCCAGCAATTGCGTCCACGACATATAGTTATAAATCAGAACCTTATAATCAGAACCTTCCTGCATCTGTGGCATCTTGGCTATGGCCTTGATAACAACGTTCTTTGTAACGGGGATGGGTTCCGTATAGGCTGTACCTGTGTACTCATTGACCTCCATGTTGTCTGCGAGATCATAGGCCTCATCATCATCTGTGAATTCGGACATAGAGTAGTAGATAATGGCTCCTTGCGTCTCACAGGTCATCACTAAGTTGTCTCCCTCAAAGGTGAACTCTGGGACTGAGATGTCAGTTGCCACCCCTTGTGCCTGCATCTTCATCGGCAGACAGATGCCGATGAAGACCGCTATGATGGATAGTAGTTTGCTGTTCATAATCGTCTGTCAGTTTTGTTCCTGATGATCATTGTTTACGGGAAAGCGTGGGATCCTGGTTGTCGTCCTCTTCAGGCTCGCGCTGGCCACCCTGCTCCTCGCCGGCATATTGTTGTACAAAGACATCGCTCTGCTTTGGACTCTGTGATCCGGCAATGAAGATGACCAGTGAGAGTCGCTCGCGCTGCGAACTGGGATTCTCTGTGACGGTGACACGTACCTCGCCATTTCCAACACCCTCTGAGGGCTCTACACTCAGCCATGACTGGGCTGACGAAGGTATGAAGGCACGCCAGGCGGCATTGCTCTCAATCCTGACCATCTGACTGCCTCCTTCGGCAGAGAAGTATGGCAGTTCGTTGGGGGTAACAGCCAGTTCGATGGTTGTCTTGCCTTTCTGGTTGACCTCGATCTGCGCAGTGTTGCTGCCATACTGGATGGTAAACGTAGCCGAGCGGTCGGCATCGGTCTGTATCTCATCAACGGTGATGTCGATGACATCAGTGCCAGAACCGGAGGTCTTGCTCAAGTGCAGCCAGTTGACACCCAACGGAGCGATAGTCCAACTGGTATTGCTGGTGATGGTGAGTTGCTGTGACTCCGTGGGGATGGCATCGAAGGTGTACGTGTCCTTGGATACATTCATCGCAGGGTCACCACTGGTCTGACGGATGGTGAACTTCTGCTTCAGACCACCGTCGGAGGTCAGGGTAATGGTGGCTTTGCGTTCGCTCAGACCAGTGTTCTGGTCGGAAGTGATGACCAGCGTTCCATTGCCACTGCCTCTCAGGGGTTGTACGGTGAGTTGACCGTTAAAGTCGCCCTGGTCGTATTCCACCGTCCAGGCGCAGTCGGCATTGATGTTCACGCTCTTGTCTGTCTCGTTGCCTCGGAATTCAATGCTTCCGCCTTCCACAATCAGAATCTCCTTGGCGGGCTTGGCCTCTGTCTCTTCGTCCGACTTACAGCCTGTGAATCCTGCCACGAGGGGCAGTGCGGCCAGTATGGCTATGATATTTCTTGTTTTCATATCGTTTCGTCTTTATATTATATAATAAGGTGTGGATTAGAAATTGAAGATGGCACCGATGGTCATCATGAAGCCTCCGGCAGAGATATCACTGTTGTCAGCAATACGCTCAAAGTTGTCATCCTTGCTGATGCCTAATGAGAGGGCCGGGTTGGCAAACAGATAGAAGTTCTGCATGGGGGCGTACAACAGTTTGGCGCCGAGACTGAGGCAGTTGGCCGAGGCACCATCGCCGTAGGTGTTGGTACCATTGCTGACACTTGCTAACAACTTCTCTATCTCATAGCCCAACTGCGGGGTGATGCCTAAGCGCTCTGTCAGTTCAATCTGATAACCTAACTTCAGGGCAAAGGTAGAGCGCTTGAAAGTCATCGAACTCAGATAGGTGTCGTTGCCATCGGTGGAATACCAGGGCACGTCATCAGAGGAGCCCAGCCCGAAGGTGTAACTTAATTGCAGATCCATATTCTTATAGACGACACCAGCCAAGGCCGTGATACCGCCTAAAGAACGCATGGTGTAGCC
>JAFZNI010000122.1 GCA_017551005.1 Prevotella sp. | reverse complement strand
TTTTTTAATGTTTAACCTTTATACTTTATCACTTTGTCTGTCCGGACAGCGCAAAAGTAGGTATTTTCAGGCTAATCCACAAGAAATCGATTACACAATATTACACAAGCCGTATTTTTTGTTTCATTTAGTTGCTTAGGGCACTGATTGTGAGCACGTCGTTCCTGGAATAGTGTGTACTTGATGCATCCCTTGGTGACGAAGGCAAACCACCGCGCAGGGTAGCCCTTGAGGTAAGTGACCGCCTCGCCCTCCCGCTTGCAAAACTCCCGCAGCGTCTCGAGGTCTAAACTGTTATTGCTGAACTTTTGTTCCATTGTCTGCCTTACTTTTATCCGTTCAACATCTATTGCCACAACGCCTCTTGTTGCCAACTTGCGGGAAAACCAAGAGCATTTGGATGAACACAAGGATTGTCAGAAAAGAGTTGGGCAATTTCTTGTGGGAAGTTATTGCCTGGCTCAATAATATTCAACCAATACCGAATAATAGCAAGCACGAAATAAACCCGTTGCGTACCGTATGGAGGCATAGAAACGAACTGATATCGAGGGTTTTTCGGCATCATAGGACGAATGCCCAAAATGCGATTCCACAATCTTGCATGATGGGCACAGATATTACGAATATATACCAAGGTATGAAGCCAAGAAACAAACACAGTATCACTCACTCCAAAAACTGCCGCTACATCTCGCTTGGGAAAACCTGGTCTCAAGTTCTGATAAAGGATAGACATTGTGCCAAAAGAAGTAATCTCAAGAGTCATCCAACTGGGAGGCAAAGGATCACTATATTTGTGCTTGAACGACTTCACAAATTGCTCGTCACTTCGTTGGAATTCATCAGTAATGGATTGAAGCGTTTTGGCATGCTGCATACTATTTGTAAAAAGAGTGCTATCTTGAAACCAATAACCACCTTTACTCATAGATATAACGTAGGCCATTTGTGTCCTTACCGCAACTTCTATTTTCTCAATATAGGAGAGTATCAAATGACGGAGATGGCTATCGAATTCATAAAGCGCACAGGCCTGATCAAATGTGCTTCCTGGCTTAAACACATGATTGACTCGATCTGCCAAAAGTGGATACCAATAGCCGCTCATGCGATAATAACTCACGCGGCGAAGCCAATTCTCCGCACTTCGCTCGTCTGTAATCGTCAATCCTCGCTGTTTCAGAATAGCAATCTGATTAGCGAAACTCTGAATCTGTTTGGTATATGCTACTTTATTCATAGTCGTCAACAAAAAAGGCTCACCCTAAGCGCGCTGATCTCCGGGAAGCGGGGTGAACTTGTTGCTGCAAAAGTACATACTTTTTTTTAATTATCCAAACATTTTGGCAAAAAAATGATTATAATCCACCATAAGCGGTGTTATTCTCAGATTTTTTGCTTACCTTTGCCATGTCATTGATGAATTTGCTTGTTTTGATTTGCAGCACAATGCTGCGGAATTTAAGTGATAAGATAGATATGAAGACAATTTTGACTTGTTTGTTGACCGTATTAGGTCTGAATACGGCTTGTAGCCAAGGAGGAGAAAAACAGTATCTCGATGCGGATGTCAACGAATTCGCAGAACTGGTTGCTGATACCAATGTGGTAGTGCTTGACGTGAGGACCGCCAGCGAATTTGCTGAAGGACATCTCGAAAGAGCCATCAACATCGACTATCATCAGAGCGATTTCGTGGAGAAGGCAAAGGCTACTCTGCCTCTTGACAAAAAGATTGCCGTCTATTGCCGAAGCGGACGCCGTTCTGCTGGTGCAGCCGGAAAATTAGGTGATGATGGTTACAAATTAGTGAACCTGAAAGGTGGTATCATTGCCTGGAAAGAGGCTGACATGCCTATTATCAAAGAGTGAGTGAGTTCACAAATAACACTTTGCTAGAAAATCGGCGGAAATGATGGCAAGGTGTAAACATAATAGTGTCATTGGGGGGTGAATACTTTACAAAATGACACTTATTTTGATTTTTATGAAAACAAAATGGAGATAATTCTTTGTGATTTCTGACTTTTTGCCTACCTTTGCACCCGAAATGATTACAAAAAGATAGCAAACTCCAAGCAAAAGTAGCAATATGACACAAAAAATCAGTTTTACAAAGATGCATGGTTGCGGCAACGACTACATTTATATCAATACGATAGAGTTCGCAGTGCCGCACCCCTCGGAGGCGGCACGGATATGGAGCGACCGTCACAAGGGCATCGGCTCTGACGGACTGGTGCTGATAGGTGCTTCCGCCGTACCTGAGGCTGATTTTACGATGCATATCTATAATGCAGATGGCAGTGAGGCTATGATGTGCGGCAATGCGTCGAGGTGCATAGGGAAGTATCTCTACGAGCGCGGACTCACAGATAAGACTGAGATCAGGTTGCTGACATTATCGGGTGTGAAGACGCTCTTGCTACATATTATTAATAATAAGGTGGAAAGCGTGACGGTGGATATGGGCAAGCCTGTAATGGAGGACGAATCGCAGTTTATCACCTCACGAGGCCTGAATTATGGCACGTTCGTATCAATGGGCAATCCGCACTACGTCATCTTCACAGACTATGTGGATCAGGTGGGCGAGACGGGACATGCCTTGGAAATGCACCCTGCCTTCCCACAACGCTGTAACATCGAACTGGCTCGTATTGAAGCCGACGGAAACATCCGCACTCGCGTATGGGAACGGGGCAGCGGTATCACGATGGCCTGCGGTACAGGTGCTTGTGCAACGGCTGTGGCTGCTGCACTGACTGGCAAGGCTGGGCGCAAGAGCAATATCGTGATGGATGGCGGCACGCTCAGCATCGAGTGGCGTGAGAGTGACAATCACGTCTATATGACGGGGCCCGCAGAATTCGTATTCGATGGGGAAATAGAAATTGGCAAACTTTAAACAACATAAAAACAATGGCATTAGTTAACATTCATTTCTTAAACCTGCAGCAGAACTACCTGTTCGCCGACATCGCCAAGAAGGTGAACGCCTTCAAGGTGATGCACCCCAAGGCAGATGTCATCTCGCTGGGTATCGGCGACGTGACGCAACCATTGGCGCCAGCCGTCGTAGAGGCGATGCACAAGGCTGCCGATGAGATGGCCACAGCAGAAGGATTCCACGGTTACGGCCCAGAGCAGGGCTATGACTTCCTGCGCGAAGCAATCTTGAAGAACGATTTTCTGCCACGTGGCATACACCTCGACATCGACGAGGTATTTATTAATGATGGTGCGAAGAGTGATACGGGCAACTTCCAGGAGTTGCTGCACTGGGACAACTTCATCGGCGTGACCGATCCCATCTACCCCGTCTATATCGACTCGAACGTGATGATTGGGCGCTGCGGCATCTATCAAGGCGGACGTTGGACGAACGTACGTTATCTGCCGACAACAGCCGAGAATGGTTTTATCCCGGAACTGCCTAAGGGTCGTCCGGTGGATGTCATCTACCTCTGCTATCCCAACAACCCGACGGGTACGGTACTCACCAAGCAGGAACTGCGCAAGTGGGTGAACTACGCCCTGAAAAACGACGCGCTCATACTCTACGACGCTGCCTATCAGGCCTACATCCGCGACCCGGAAATCCCCCACTCCATCTATGAGATCCGGGGTGCGAGGAAGTGTGCGGTGGAGTTCCATTCGTTCTCGAAGACAGCAGGATTTACAGGTGTGCGCTGCGGTTACACCATTGTGCCGAAGGATGTGAGCGTATCGACTTTCGAGGGCGAGCGCATCCCACTGAACCAACTCTGGCTGCGTCGTCAGTGTACGAAGTTCAATGGTACGAGTTACATCTCGCAGCGCGCTGCCGAGGCCATCTACACACCTGAGGGTAAGCAGCAGATTCAGCAGACCATCGACTACTATATGGACAATGCCCATCGGATGCTCACCAAACTGCGTGAACTCGGTTACGAGGTCTATGGTGGCGAGAACGCGCCCTATATCTGGATGCGCACCTCGGAAGGCATGGGATCGTGGCAGTTCTTCGAGGCCCTGCTCTACGGTGCGAATGTCGTCTGCACGCCAGGCGTCGGCTTTGGACCATCTGGTGAGGGATATGTCCGTTTCACTGCCTTTGGTAGTCGCGAGAAAACAGAAGAAGCATTAACGAGAATAGAAAACTGGACTAAACAACATTAAAACACAAAAAGATTATGGAAGCATTAAGATTTCAGGTTGTCGGTGAGGCATTCAAGAAGAAGCCGCTCGACGTAAAAGCACCAAGTGAGAGACCCGCAAAGTATTTTGGCAAGAAGGTCTTCAATCGTGAGAAGATGTACAAGTATCTGCCAAAGGAGGTCTATGAGAAGATGATCGACGTGATGGACAACGGCGCACGACTCGACCGTAAAGTGGCCGATGCAGTGGCCGAGGGTATGAAACAGTGGGCCACAGAGAACGGAGTGACACACTATACCCACTGGTTCCAGCCGTTGACAGAAGGTACTGCTGAGAAACACGACTCATTCATCGAGCACGACGGCAAGGGTGGTATGGTAGAAGAGTTTACCGGAAAACTGCTCGTTCAGCAGGAGCCGGATGCCTCATCGTTCCCCTCTGGCGGTATCCGCTCTACTTTCGAGGCTCGTGGCTATTCCGCTTGGGATCCCACATCGCCCGTCTTCATCATTGACGACACACTGTGTATCCCTACCGTATTCATATCTTATAGCGGCGAGGCGCTCGACTATAAGGCTCCACTGCTGCGCGCCCTCCACGCCGTGAATGTGGCCGCTGTGGATGTGTGCCACTATTTCGACCCCAGCGTGAAGAAGGTGACATCTAACCTTGGTTGGGAGCAGGAGTACTTCTTGGTTGATGAGGGACTCTATGCCGCTCGTCCAGACCTATTGCTGACAGGGCGCACACTGATGGGACATGACTCAGCCAAGAACCAGCAGATGGACGACCACTACTTCGGTGCTATCCCTGAGCGCGTACAGGCCTTTATGAAGGATTTGGAGTATGAGGCTTTGGCACTCGGTATACCCTGTAAGACGCGTCACAACGAGGTGGCACCCAACCAGTTCGAGTTGGCACCTATCTTCGAGGAGACCAACCTGGCCGTTGACCACAACATGCTGCTGATGTCAGTGATGAAGAAGGTGGCCCGCAAACACGGTTTCCGTGTGCTGCTCCACGAAAAGCCCTTCGCTGGTATCAACGGAAGTGGTAAACATAACAACTGGAGTCTCTCTACAGACAACGGCATCCTGCTGCACGCTCCTGGTAAGACCCCTGAGGCAAACCTGCGCTTTGCTACCTTTATCGTAGAGACACTGATGGGTGTCTACAAGCACAACGGTCTGTTGAAGGCTTCTATCATGAGTGCCACCAACGCTCACCGTCTGGGCGCCAACGAGGCACCTCCCGCTATCGTATCCTCGTTCCTGGGTAAGCAGGTTTCAGAGTTGCTTGACCACATCGAGAAGGCCGACAAGGAAGACATACTCGCAATGACCGGCAAGCAAGGATTGAAGATGGACATCCCCGAGATCCCCGAACTGCTGATTGACAATACCGACCGCAACCGTACCTCGCCATTCGCCTTCACAGGTAACCGTTTCGAGTTCCGTGCCGTGGGTTCTGAGGCCAACTGCGCCAGTGCAATGATTGCCCTCAACAGTGCCGTTGCCGAGGCCCTCGTCTCGTTCAAGAAGCGTGTCGACGCCAAGATACCAGAGTTTGAGAAGAAACTCGCAGGCACAGGTCATAGTGCTGTATTCCACGCTATCATCGACGTGCTGCGCGAGGATATCAAGACCTGTAAACCCATCCGTTTCGACGGCAACGGCTACTCCGACGAGTGGGTCGCTGAGGCCGAGAAGCGCGGACTGGATGTCGAGAAGTCCTGTCCGAAGATTTTCGAGCGTTATCTCGACAAGGAAAGTATCGATATGTTCGAGAGTCTGGGTGTGATGACCAAGAAGGAACTGGAAGCCCGTAACGAGGTGAAGTGGGAGACCTACACGAAGAAGATTCAGATTGAGGCCCGCGTATTGGGTGATCTGTCGATGAACCATATCATCCCCGTCGCCACCCGTTATCAGAGTGCCCTGTTGAAGAACGTCGACAGCGTCGCATCCGCCTTCCCCGTTGACAAGGCCGAGAAGTTGAACGCCCGCAACATGAAAATCATCGAGGAGATTGCCGAGCGTACCAGTGCCATCGAAAAGGGTGTCGAGGAACTCGTCAACGCCCGTAAGTTGGCCAACAAGATTGAGGACGAGCACGAGAAGGCCATCGCCTATCACGACAAGGTAGAACCTTACCTCGATACGATCCGCTACGAGATCGACAAACTCGAACTTATCGTCGACGACGCCCTGTGGCCGTTGCCGAAATACCGCGAACTACTGTTCATCCGATAACCTATTTTTGGTTGTTTGAAGTTTGCAAGGGGGTCCGTCGCTGTGATAGCATCGAGCCCCCACTTTTTTGTTCTCTTCAGAGAAAATGGCAACAAAAACAAAAAGTTTATGCCAATTTGAAAAAAAACGGGCGAAAAATTTGGCTGTTTGAAAGAAAATGCCTACTTTTGCCGCCAGAAAGTTATCAAAAGCGAAATTAAGCATGATTAGAACAGCAAACTATTGGTGGTGGCGCAAATCAGGATTCAAAAGATCGTGAGAAGATAGCCGCGTACCCGTAGTTTGTATGTAGAAGATACTGAGAGGCCTGTCGTTCTTACGATGGGCCTCTTAAAATTTTAAAATGTATCAACAACACAAAATAAAAAAAATATGAGCAATTATCAAGTTGACAAAAACGGTTTTTATGGAGAGTTCGGAGGTGCTTACGTGCCGGAGATTCTCTACAAGTGCGTGCATGATCTGCAAGAGGCGTATCTGCCGATCATCGAGAGTGCGGAGTTCAAGGCAGAGTATCATGCACTGTTGAAAGACTATGTGGGCAGGCCGTCGCCGCTGTATTATGCCAAGCGAATGAGCGAGCAGTACGGCTGTCAGTTGTATCTGAAGCGCGAGGACCTGAACCATACCGGAGCCCACAAGATCAACAACACCATCGGACAGATCCTGTTGGCGAAGAAGATGGGCAAGACGCGTATCATCGCTGAGACGGGAGCCGGACAGCATGGCGTGGCTACGGCAACGGTCTGTGCGCTGATGAACATGAAGTGCGAGGTGTTTATGGGGGCTACCGATGTGGAGCGCCAGCATACGAATGTGGAGCGCATGAAGATGCTGGGTGCCGAGGTACATCCCGTAAGAACGGGCAACATGACGCTTTCAGATGCATGTAGCGAGGCGATAAGAGACTGGTGCTGTCATCCCTCAGACACCTTCTATATCGTCGGCTCAACAATGGGACCGCACCCCTACCCCGACCTCGTGGCAAGGATGCAGAGCGTCATCTCCGAAGAGATCAAATGGCAACTTGAAGAAAAGATCGGGCGCGACTACCCCGACTACCTCATCGCCTGCATCGGAGGCGGAAGTAATGCCGCAGGCACCATCTATCATTATATGGACGATGAGCGCGTGAAGATCGTGCTTGCCGAGGCTGGCGGACACGGTTGGGATACCGACTATACCGCCGCAACGATCCATCGTGGTACGACAGGCATCCTGCACGGTGCAAAGATGCTGGTGATGCAGGACGAAGACGGACAGATACAGGAGGCCTTTACCATCAGTGCCGGTCTCGATTATCCTGGCGTTGGACCGATGCACTGCAATATGGCCAAGAAAGGTCGCACTCAGGTACTGAGTATCAACGACGATGAGGCTATCTACGGCGGTTACGAACTGACCCGTATGGAGGGCATCATCCCAGCCATCGAATCAGCCCACGCCATCGCCGCCCTGAAGAAACTCTCGTTCAAGCCTTCTGATGTGGTGGTACTCACCGTCAGTGGTCGTGGCGACAAGGACGTGGAAACTTATTTGAAGAACAAAAAAATGGCAAAAGAATATGGAAACTTTTAAATATACCACAACCAGCAAGACCATATTGGCTGATTTGTATACGCCAGTGGGTGTTTATATGCGATTGCGCGACCTTTATCCGCAGAGTGCGCTGATGGAGAGTTCAGACTATCACGATGCAAACAACTCGCGTTCGTTTATTGGCATCGATCCCCTAGGCTATGTGGCCATTTCTCATGGAAAGGCAATAATTACATACCCTAATTCTACTTTGAGAGCAGCCGATATCGACAAGGATTATGATGCGAGTAGAGCCATACACGATTTGATTGATTGTTTCGAAGTGACAGGTGACGATGCTCATTTCTGCGGCCTCTTCGGCTATACCTCGTTTAACGCCGTACGATATTTTGAGAACATTGATGTGAAAGACGAGATACAGGCGAAGAACGATGCGCCAGACCTATTATATATATTATACAAAACGGTCATTGTGTTTGACCATCACAACAGTACGCTGAAGGTGGTGACATTGGGCGATGACAAGGAGATCGATAATGTGCTGAAGGCTATGAACAAGGCCAACGTGAAGGCGTACGACTTCCATCCTGTTGGCGATGTACATTCTACGCTGACCGATGATGAGCACAGAGAGAACATCCGTCGGGGTATCCAACACTGTCTGCGTGGCGACGTGTTCCAAATTGTACTCTCACGCCGATTCATCCAGCAGTATGAGGGCGACGATTTCAAACTCTACCGTGCCTTGCGCAGCATCAACCCCTCTCCCTATCTCTTCTACTTCGACTTTGGCGGTTTCCGTATCTTCGGCAGCAGTCCCGAAACCCACTGCCGTGTTATCAGGAGACAGGAGTCAGGAGACAGGAGTCAGGAGAAATATGTAGCATATATTGATCCGATCGCTGGAACCACGAAGCGTACTGGCGATGCCGAAGCAGACCGCAAGGGGGCAGAATTCCTGCGCAACGACCCTAAGGAGAATGCCGAGCACGTGATGCTCGTCGACCTCGCCCGCAACGACCTCAGTCGCAACTGTCACGGGGTGAAGGTGGAATACTACAAGGACATCCAGTACTACTCGCACGTGATTCATCTCGTCTCTCGCGTCAGCGGTGAACTCGACGAGGGTGCTGATCCTATCAAGGCCTTTATCGACACCTTCCCCGCCGGAACTCTCTCTGGTGCGCCGAAGGTTCGCGCCATGCAACTCATCTCTGAGTACGAGCCGCATAATCGCGGTGCCTACGGCGGTTGTATCGGCATCATCGGACTCGACGGTTCGTTGAACCAGGCCATCACCATCCGCACCTTCGTCTCGCGCAACGGCGAACTCTGGTTCCAGGCTGGCGGCGGCATCGTGGCCAAGAGCAATGTGGAGTATGAATTACAGGAAGTGAATAACAAACTTGGTGCCTTGCGCAAGGCCATCGAAAAAGCAGCAACATTATGAAAATAGTCATCATCGATAACTACGACTCATTTACGTATAACCTGAGTCATTTAGTAAAGGAGTTAGGTGCTGAGGTCACCGTCGTGCGCAACGACCAGTTCGAACTCCCCGACCTCGAGCCTTACAGTAAGATCATCCTCTCGCCGGGGCCTGGCATCCCCTCTGAGGCAGGGCTGCTGCTGGATGTGATAAAAACCTATGCTGGCAAGAAGCCTATCTTGGGCGTCTGCCTCGGTCATCAGGCCATCGGCGAGGTCTTTGGCGGCAAACTCGAAAACCTAAGCGACGTATTCCACGGTGTCGCTACCCCCTGTCACATCATCGTCGACGACCCAATCTTCAGTGGCATCAAGCGTAACATTACCATCGGTCGCTACCACTCGTGGGTAGTCTCGAACAAAGGACTGCCCGACTGCTTGGAGGTCACAGCCGTCAGCGACGAGGGACAGATCATGGCCCTCCGCCATCGTGAGTTCAATGTGCGTGGCATCCAGTTCCATCCGGAGAGCGTGCTGACCCCCGACGGCAAGAAGATGCTCCAGAACTGGCTCTTTCTATAAATCTAATATGCCCCCTGAGTTCGGGGGCAACAGGGGTCTGAACAGGCGCAGACTTCTGAAGTCAAACATATTAATGGTCTGATAAACGCTTGTTCAGACCTCCAACCCCCTAACTTAGGGGGCTTATAAAAACAATGGGAAAACAGACAATGAAAGACATCCTCAATAGGATGCTGAACCACGAGGAACTGTCTCGTGAAGAAATGAAGAATATCCTGATTGGCATCACTCAGAGTGAGTATCCCACAGAACAGATTACAGCCTTGCTGACCGCTTTGCAGATGC
>JAFZNI010000121.1 GCA_017551005.1 Prevotella sp. | reverse complement strand
GCATACGCCAAGACAAAGAGTTTGAAGCCTGGTGAGAGTGAGACTCTTACGCTGAGTGTCACCGCTCCAGAACTCGCTTCTTTCGACGAGGCTGCATCTGCATGGGTGGTTGCCGAGGGCGAATATCAGTTCCTCGTTGCCGCCTCCGCTCAGGACATCAAGGCCACGCTCACGGCTCCTGTCAAGTCCTTCCAGACGAAGGCTCATGACGTGATGAAACCACAGGTTAAGATGAACCTGTGGAAAAGGTAAAAAAGTAAAAAGGTTAAAAATATGAGAAAGTCAATCATAGTGATGGCCCTGGCAATAGTTTGCCTCGGAGCCTCGGCACAGGAGAAACTCTTCAATAGTGCCAGCGTCCAATCGCCCGTCATCAATAAGAACGGCACAGTGACATTTAATCTCTATGCCCCCAAAGCCGTAAAGGTGGAAGTAACGGGTGACTTCCTGCCCACGCAGAAGATGGAGATTGAGGGTTATGGTACCTACGATGCCCCAGGTGTGGCTCAGTTGACGGAAGGTCAGAACGGTGTGTGGAGTTACACCACCGACAAACTGGCTCCTGAGATGTACAGTTATACTTTTAATATAGATGGTATGACGGGAGTAAAAGACCCTGCCAACATCTACGTGAACCGTGACATCGTCTCGTTTACGAACATCTTCATCGTCAGTGATCAGAAAGGTGACAAGGGTGATCTCTATCGTGTCAACGAGGTGCCTCACGGTAATCTGAGCAAGGTATGGTACAACAGCCCCACACTGAAGATGCAGCGTCGTATGACTGTCTATACCCCTGCTGGCTACGACAAGGGTGGCAAATACCCGGTGCTCTATTTGTTGCATGGTGCTGGTGGCGATGAGAACGCCTGGAGTGAACTGGGACGTGCTGCCCAGATTCTCGACAACCTTATTGCTGCCGGCAAGGCTAAACCGATGATTGTCGTGATGCCCAATGGTAACCCCAACTGTCAGGCGGCTCCCGGTGAATGGTCTTTTGGTATGTACACCCCAGGCTTCCGTGATGGCGGTACTGGTCCGACGGCTCCTGCCGCTGCCACTATTCCTGAGAGTTTCATGGATATCGTGAATTATGTGGATGCAAACTATCGCACCATTAAGAGTCGTGCCGGTCGTGCCGTCTGCGGTCTCTCGATGGGTGGCGGACACACCTTCCACATCAGCCTGCTCTACCCTAATACGTTCGATTATTATGGACTCTTCTCTGCAGGTCTGCACTTAGCCAAAGGTGGTTATCAGGATTCGTTCGCTGAGCAGATCAAGGCTAATCCTGAGTTTGCTGATCAGTCAGCCAAATTGTTTGGCAGCAAGCCCAAACTCTACTGGATGGGTATGGGTAATACCGACTTCCTCTATCAGAGCACTGTCGACCTGCGCAACTATTGGGACTCGAAGGGCTACAAGTACGAATATGTCGAGACCGAAGGTGGACATATCTGGCGCAATTGGCGTATCTATCTGACAATGTTTGCCCAGAAGATCTTCAAGTAAAGATACTGGTGATGAGAAAAGAAGACGTGCTGCAGGATTTCCTTGCAGCACGTCTTGCTTTTAAGCCTGGTACCCAGAGCCGGGGTCGAACCGGCACGGGTTGCCCCACTGGTGTTTGAGACCAGCGCGTCTACCGATTCCGCCATCTGGGCATTGCACTTAACCTCAAAAGCGCTGCAAAGGTACTACAATTTTCTGAAACTGCAAAGATTTATGGTAAAAAAATGAAAAATACTTGTTTATATCGATAATAATGCTTATCTTCGCAGCATAAAAATACGACTATAAGTATTGTTATATAAATGGAATATAGTAAGGATTTTTGCGTGATTCTCGCAGGAGGTCGCGGAAAGCGTTTGTGGCCATGCAGCAGAGAGGCGATGCCCAAGCAGTTTATCGATTTCTTCGGAACGGGAAGGACACAGTTGCAGGCTACCTATGATAGGATTGTGAAGATGTTGCCCACAGATCATATCTATGTGTGTACCTGTCGGGAATATTTGGATATGTCGCGCGGGCAGTTGCCCGATGTGCCAGAGAAGAACTTCATCGTAGAGCCCATCAACCGTAATACGGCTCCGAGTGTGGCCTGGGCTGCCATGCGGATATTGAAGCGTGAACAGGCGGCCAATGTGATTGTCTTGCCGTCGGACCAGATGGTGCTGAATGAGGCTTCATTCACGCACAGCGTGGAACTCGGTTTCAGTTATGTCGCAGAAAATGATGTGCTGATGGTGATGGGAGTCAAACCGACGCGCCCAGAACCAGGCTATGGTTATATCCAGATGGGCGACCTGAGTTGCAAACCGGAGGTGTATGCCGTCAAGTCGTTTACGGAGAAACCGGAACGTGAGTTCGCCACGATGTTTATGAACAGTGGTGAGTTCTATTGGAATACGGGTATCTTCCTCTCGAAAGTGAGTTATCTGTTGACTTCCTTTGAGAAAATCTTCCCCGAGGTGCTCCGTCCATTGAGATACGAGAAGATAGATTACACCTATGAGGAGGAGATGGATTTCGTGGCACGTAACTACCCTCGTTATCCGAACCTCTCGCTCGACTATGCCATCTTAGAGCAGTGCAGGAACGTGTTTGTGATGCAGTGCGACTTCGGCTGGGCCGACTTAGGTACGTGGCATGCTATCTATGAGTCGATGAGTAAGGTGGAAGGCGACAATGTGGTGATTGACTCCAGGGTGGAACTGGAGGATTGCAGTAATAATGTAATCAAACTGCCGAAGGGAAAGATAGGTGTGTTTAATGGCCTTGACGGCTACATCGTGGCGGATAGTGAGGATGTGCTGATGGTCTGTCGTAAGAATGACGACTCCTCACTCATTCGCAAATATGTCAGCGAGATAGGGTTGAAATACGGTGATGAGTTTGTCTAAGCGACAAACTCATCACGTATCTTCTGGGCGATTTCCTTGAATTCCTCTTCCGTGAGTTTCAGTTTCTCACGGCGGAAATCCACGTCCTGTTCCGACTGCATCGGAATGAGGTGGATGTGGGCATGGGGCACTTCGAGGCCGAGCACCACCTGAGCCACCTTCTTACAGGGGAAGGCCTTCTTGATGGCGAGGGCCACTTTCTTGGCGAAGACCTCAAAGCGGGCAATCTCATCGTCGTCCATGTCGAAGATGTAGTCTACTTCGCGGCGGGGAATCACAAGGGTGTGACCCTTCACCAGCGGATTGATGTCGAGAAAAGCATAGAACTCCTCGTTCTCGGCGCACTTGTAACTGGGAATCTCACCAGCAGCAATCTTACTGAATATATCCATCTTATTATTTGACTATTTGACAATTTACAATTAGACAATTTAGCCGACGGTGATCTTGTCGATTCTTAACTTGATGGTGCCACGTGGAATCTTCACTTCCACCTCGTCGCCCACCTTGTGGTTCAGCAGTCCCTGGGCTATCGGCGTCTTGATGGAGATCTTGCCCTCGCGGAGGTTGGCCTCGCTCTCGCTGACGATGGTGTAGGTCATCTTGGCCTTGTTGGTCATATTGGTCATCTCCACCTTCGACAGGATCTGCACGGCATCGGTACTCAGACGACTGGTGTCAACGACCTTGGCCTCTGAGATGGTTACCTTCAACAGGTTGATCTTATCCTCCAAATGGGCCTGTGCCTCTTTGGCGGCGTCGTACTCGCTGTTCTCACTCAAATCGCCTTTCTCACGAGCCTCGGCAATGGCTGCTGAGGCCTTCGGGCGCTCAATGCTTTCTAAACGATGTAGTTCGGCTATCAGTTTGTCGTAGCCTTCTTGTGACATATATGCCATATTATTTACTATTTGACAATTTACTATTTGACAATTTTCATTAGGCGGACAAAAAAGAAAGAATCCCGACGTTCTGCTGTCGGAATCCTCGGTGCTATCATGTCTTATCCTTACTTTCGTTTGCAAAGGTAGGGATTATTTTCGAAACTCGCAAATTTTTCCGCCTAAAAAATGCAAAACGACATAAATCACGATGGCTGAGACCCAGCCGGCGAAGACATCAACGGCATAATGGGCAAAGATATACACGGTGGAAAGGCACAGAAGAATAAACACGGGAACCATGACCCAGAAGAGCCAACGGCAACGGGTTTTCCATGCCAGTAACATCAGGATGGTGGTGATGCCGACGTGACTGCTTGGGAAGGCTGCCGTGGGACGCTCGCCGGCGGCATGAGCGTTCTCCACCATGTGGTAGAAGAAACCGTCGCTCCATCCAGGCAGCGTGATCATCTCCTGATGGGTGGCGAAATAGTTCTTTAAGTCGGGGAAGATGCCTTGGGCTATCTGATCCATGCCTACTGCCGGATAATAGAACTGCGGTCCGGCAACGGGGAGGAAGATGAAGATGACGTAATAGGCAAAGAAGGCTGTGAGGATGATGAAGGTGGCACGCTCGAACTCCGCATATCTCCGGAAGAAATAAAAAGCAGTCACGAGGGCTATCAACGGGAAATACGATGTATAGCCAAAGTGCATCAGTTCACTGAATATCGGGTGACTGAATGTCTGCGAGAAGAGTAGGGCAGGTTGGAAGCCGAACAACTGTTGGTCGTAGGTGGCGAAGAGATGGTCGTAACAGGGGAAGATCCTGTTCAACTCGTAGGTATCGGGATACCACCACGACAACAGGCCCATTTGAGCCACCACCCGACAGAATATGGTGAAACGACAGGGATATAGTCGGTACACGAACCAGAGGGCCAGCGTCATCATCACAATACGGAAGCGCCCCCAAAGCATCGGCTCTGGGTTCTGTACCTTTGTGTAGGTAAACAGAATCAACAACAATGTCAGCAGCAGATAGCCCATGATGACCCATTCCACTGCCAACAGCCCCTTCCGTGGCTTCTTCTCAACCCTGAATATATCCTTAATTATCAATTATCAATTGTCAATTATCCATTATATTACAGCCACCCGTTGTCCTTGTACCACTGGATGGTCTCTTTCACACCCTGTTCCAGATTGTAGTTCGGCTGATAGCCCAACTCGTCGATGGCAGGCTGGATGTCGCAACGCCAGTTGCGCTGTTTCAGGATGTTATACTTGTCATTGTTCAGGGCCGTCACCTTACCCGTCATCCGTCCGATATACTCGCCGAAGAACGTTACGATGCGCAGCACCCAGACAGGTGCAGTGATACGGATCCACCAGGGACGACCCAGTTCCTCGTGGATGAGGTTGCTGAAGGTGGCACTCTGATATACTTGTCCGTCGCTGAGGAAGTAGGCTCTTCCGTTTATATCCGTTGTCGGGGATTTGCAATCTGTTGTCGGGGATTTGCAATCCCCGACTTCCAAGGCGAGGAACACGGCCTGTACCACATCCTTTACATAGACAAACGTGATGTCCTGACGCTGATAGCCCACAGCGAAGTCGCTATGCTGCTTGATGCTCTTGGCCATGATGAAGTAGTCCTTCTCCTTCGGACCATACACGCCCGTAGGCCTTAATATAATATAAGGTATGCGCGAGCCTACAGAGTCGAGATACTGTTCTGCCTCTAACTTGCTGCGCCCGTAGGCTGTGTTGGGTTGAGGCGTGTCCGTCTCACGAATC
>JAFZNI010000120.1 GCA_017551005.1 Prevotella sp. | reverse complement strand
GTAGGACACTTGGCAGGGTTGTTCTCGGCTTTCAACGACGATGCCCTCGGCAGTGCCACCCTCTATAAGGGCTTGTTGCCGGCCCAGTATGGCGGAGCCTCATCGGCTGTGCTCGACCTGACGGGACGTACCGGCAACAAACACGACTGGCATGGGGGAGCCTCTATCGGACTGCTCTCGGCAAAAGGTACGATAGAAGGCCCTATTGTCAGGGACAAAGCCTCCTTCTTGGTCACGGCCCGTCGCTCCTATCTGGATGCCTTCCTCAAACTGACGGATGATTTCAAGAACAACACACTGTATTTCTATGATATCAACGCGAAGTTGGACTGGACCATCGGGCAGCGAGACCAACTCTTCCTCTCCTTCTTCACAGGTTACGACCGGACAGCATTAGAGGATATGATAGATATCCGCTGGAACAACCTGGCAAGCAGTCTGAAGTGGCTCCACCATTTCCGGGGAGACTCCTATGCCCAGACCACCTTATTATATAGTGGATACCTGACTGACAACGGTATTGACATCTTTGGCATGAACATCTGGTTCAACGGACATATCCGACAGGGGTCTCTTCGGCAGGATTTCCATATCGATCTCGGCAAGCACCTGTTAGATGCAGGATTGTCATCGACACTGTTGAATGTGAAGTCGGCAGAATGGCAGTTTGTCACAAAGCATGTGAAAGAGCAGCGACGCGCCTGGGAGAATGCTGTATGGGTGAATGGCATCTTCCAGTTATCAGACCGTCTGACAGCCTCTGCTGGTCTGCGGACAAGTCTGTTCTCCCCCCTCGGCGGTTCCCTCTATTATGATATTGAGGAGAATGGCGACATCGGCTGGTACTACAACTACGGCAAGAACCAAATTGTGAAGACGCATGTCACCCTCGAGCCCCGTGCCTCTCTTAATTACCAATGGTCAATGGTCAATGGTCAATGGTCAATAAAAGCCGCCTACGCCCGCACCTCGCAAAACATACACGCCCTGCGCAACCAGAACACCTCTACGCCCTTCGACCGCTATACCCTGAGCAGTAATATCGTCAAACCGGAGATTGCCGACCAGATCAGTCTCGGTCTTTTTGCCGCCACCCCTGATCAGGCCTACGACGTCTCGCTCGAAGGCTACTATCGGAAAGTAGACAATGTGCTCGACTACCGCGACGGCAAGAGTTTCAGTAGTGAGATAGAGATAGAACGTCTGATCCTGCCCGGCGAAGGAAAAGGCTACGGCGCAGAACTGGCTGTCCGCAAGAACACGGGGCGTCTGACGGGATGGATCGCCTATACCCTCTCTTGGTCGAAGACGCGCATCCCGGGTGTCAACGGCGGCAGATGGTATGATGCCAACAATGACCGTCGGCACGACATCAGTCTCGTGGCCATGTATCGTTTGGGGAAGCGCTGGATGCTCAATGGAACATGGGTATTCTATACCGGCCAGGCCTTCACGGCTCCCAGCGGCAAGTATCAGATAGAAGACAACTGGATCTATTACTATGCCGAACGTAACGGCTACCGTGCACCCGACTACCACCGTCTGGATGTCAGTGCGGTCTGGACAAAGCAATACCATCGTTCCACGCACGAATGGGTATTCAGCATCTATAACCTCTACAACCGCTACAACCCGTACCTCATCAATTTCGAGGATAGCGAGAACGGTGCCCGCACCAAAGCCAAACAGTATTCTCTTTTCGGTATCGTGCCGAGTGTGGCGTTTAACATTAAATTCTGAAGCATGAAGAAGTATCTAATATATATAATCAGTGTATTACTCCTCTCTTCTTGCGAGAAAGTGATTGACCTCGACTACCATCAGGTGGATCCGATCTATGTCGTGGAGGCCTCTATTTCGAATAACGGTACGGAGGTGCGTGTCAGCAGGACGAATGCAATGGATGACAACAACGGCATCAGTGACATCAGTCATGCAACGGTTACCCTCTCTTCTGATAACGGACAACAGTGGGATATCCCCTACAATCGTAATGGTTTCTACCGCTCTTCCACACTGCGGGGCGAGGCGGGAACCACCTATACCATCGAGGTGGAACTGGACGGACAGCACTACACATCCACATCCACCATGCAACGGGCCCCGACACTCAACAAGTTCCGTTTTGTCTGGATGAAAGTGGCCTCAGAGCGTATTATGTTCGGCGACCTGCGCCTACAGGATATCCCCAACGAAGACAGTTGGTATTTCATGCATATCTACCGCAACGGTATCGGTTACCGATGGGCGGTGATGCGCGACGACCAGAACCCCAACAAGGAACTGCAACAACTCTTTACCTTCTTCCGCGAAGGCAGCAGTGACAGCGATGTATTACAAGAAGGCGACAAGTTACACATTGAGATCCGCGCCATCGACCAACGGGCCTACGACTATCTCTATTCCATGCAGATCATGGACAATACCGGCACCAATCCCATCCCGAACTTCACGGGTGGATGCTTAGGGTATTTTTCAGCCTATCATCAGATTACCTACGACTGCATTTATCATGTAGCAGACGCAGAAGAGGATCAAGCCCCCTAAGTTCTTGGACGAGCCAAGCGGCGAAGCCGAGCGAGGGGGTTGTTGGGGGTCTGAACGAGCGCTTTCCTAAGTATCAGCGTCACCGTGACGTTGTACTCCTCATTTTCATAGCGCAAGGTCATCGTATCATTGGTAAAGGAGAGAACCTGTGCAAGAATCGTCTGTTTGCGTCCTTCCTCATTTATAAACTCCAACTTAAGGTTATTGTTGTCGCAACGGTAGGTTCCTTCGTAGATGACATCTCCAAACTCATCATAGGAAGAGAAAGACCCGTCGCGAACCATGCCATTGTATTTCCCGTCGGGCATAAAGACAAATCGGTCGTAGGAAAAACTCTCGGGTTCCAGGTCTGTGTCACCCTCGATGATGACATCGCCCTCGCCCCAGCCACGCTGCCAGGTACCTACAATCAACTCACCCAGTCGACGACCATCATCGTCGCCTGTACCACAGGAAGTAGCGAAAAGCGAAAAGAAGAAAGTGAAAAGTAGCAGTTTAATAAAACTGCCACTCCTCATCCAATTGCTCATGATAGACTTTTCACTTTTCACTTCACACTTTTCACTTCTACAAGGTATTCGGCTATCTGCACCGCATTGAGAGCGGCACCCTTACGGATCTGGTCACCGGAGAGCCAGAAGGTCAGACCATTCTCATCGCTCAGGTCTTTGCGAATACGACCTACATAGACATCATCCTTTCCTGCCGTCTCCAAAGGCATCGGATAGGTCAGCGTAGCAGGATCATCCTTCAACGTGCAACCCGGTGCAGCGGCAATGGCCTTCTGGGCCTCTTCCACACTGATGGGGCGCTCGGTCTCAATCCAAACACTCTCAGAGTGACTGCGCAGCGAACTGACGCGGACACACATCGCCGAGCACTTGGCATCGGTGTGCATGATCTTTCGGGTCTCGTTGAACATCTTCATCTCCTCCTTCGTATAGCCATTGGGCTGGAACACGTCGATCTGAGGAATCACGTTGTAGGCCAACTGATGCGCGAACTTCTTGATGGTCTTCACCTCGCCTTCTTCCACCATCTCCTTGTACTGCTGTTGCAGTTCAGCCATCGCAGCGGCACCGGCACCAGAAGCACTCTGATAAGAAGCCACATGGATGCGCTTGATATGCGAGATGTTCTCCAACGGCTGAAGTACCACGACCATCATAATGGTTGTGCAGTTCGGGTTGGCGATGATTCCACGGGGACGGTTCAGGGCATCCTCAGCATTGCACTCAGGCACCACCAGGGGCACATCGTCGTCCATACGGAAAGCACTGGAGTTGTCGATCATCACCGCACCGTATTTCGTAATCGTCTCCGCAAACTCCTTCGACGTACCGGCACCGGCACTGGTAAAGGCGATGTCCACATCCTTGAAGTCATCGTTGTGCTGCAACAGTTTGACCTCTATCTCCTTACCCTTAAACGTGTATTTCCTGCCTGCGCTACGCTCAGAACCAAACAACACCAGTTCATCCATCGGGAAATTCCTCTCGGCGAGAATACGCAGGAACTCCTGTCCCACGGCTCCACTCGCACCCACAATTGCTACTTTCATATACAAGCCCCCTAAGTTAGGGGGTTGGGGGTCTGAACAAGCACATCTGTTAGGCTCTTACACCCACCAACCCATATTAAACATAATTACTATCTCACTATTCGGGCTGCAAAATTACAAAAAAACTTTGGATTCCTTTCATAATTCAAGGAAAAGTTGTAATTTTGCAAACAAATTATTGATTACATGAACTATTCCAACCATCCTGCCACAAAAGAGTATCGACGGTTGCTCCGTAGGACACAAACTCCTACAGAACGGATTTTATGGAAGAAACTTCGGGGCAAGCAAATGGATGGTTATCGGTTTCGTCAACAACATGGGTTTGGCCCATACGTGCTAGATTTCTATTGTCCATCGCTGAGACTCTGTATAGAATTGGATGGAGATGTACATAATAACGAAGAAGTAAGACTAAAAGACGATGAAAGGACATTGTTTCTAACCCAAAATAAGATTCATGTCTTAAGATTTAGGAATGAAGAGGTGGAACAAGATATAGATAACGTAATGAATAGAATAAGAGTTTTTATCATTACAAGTATTAACAGGTTGTCGGTCGTTCAGACCCCCACGCCCCTGACTCAGGGGGCTCATGAGGGTGTTCAGACCCCCAACCCCCTAACTTAGGGGGCCAAGATGACTTATTTACCAATCACAGACCCCACATTGATCTTTTTTGTGGTACTGCTCATCATTCTCTTTGCGCCAATCGTGATGAGTAAACTACGTATTCCGCACATCATCGGCATGGTGCTGGCGGGTGTGGCTGTAGGACACTATGGCTTCAACATCCTGGAACGTGATATGTCGTTCGAAATACTCGGCAGCGTGGGACTCTACTATATCATGTTCCTTGCCGGTCTGGAGATGGATATGGAAAGCCTAAAAAAGAACTCTAACAAATTCCTGATTTTCGGACTGCTCACCTGTTTTGTGCCACTCATCATGACTTACATTATGGCCCGGACGATGTTAGGCTATTCCGGCAGTGCCGCCTTCCTTCTGGGTTGTATCATGGCCTCAAACACACTGATTGCCTATCCCATCATCGGGCGCTACGGTCTGCAGCGCCATTCCTCGGTACAACTCTCCGTCGGTTCATCGATGATATCACTCTTCCTGGCCCTGGTGATGATTGCCGCCCTGTCGGCCTCGTTCAACGCAGACCAGTCCTCCCGTCTCTCACCGCTTACCGCCCAACTCTTTTTCTTCCTGAAACTGGTGGTCTTCATCGCCGGCTCCGTCTGGCTCATCCCCAAAGTGGCGCGGTATTTCCTGCGTCGTTATAGCGATGCGGTCATGCAGTTCATCTTCGTGCTGGCCGTGATGTTCCTCTCGGCAGCCCTTTCCAATCTCATCGAACTGGAAGGTATCTTCGGTGCGTTTCTGGCGGGTCTTATTTTGAACAGGTATATCCCGAAGGTCTCACCCCTGATGAACCGCATCGAGTTCATCGGCAATGCCGTATTCATCCCCTATTTCCTGATTGGTGTGGGTATGCTTATCAACGTGCGCACCCTCTTCACTGGCGCTGGTGTGCTCTGGGTGGTCTTCCTCATTGCCTTCTTCGGCACCTTTGGCAAGGCAGTGGCTGCCTATATCTCCAGTCTGTTGTTCCGTCTGCCCAAGCGCGACGGTAATATGATGTTCGGACTGACCTCCGCCCACGCTGCCGGTGCCATCGCCATGGTGATGGTGGGCATGCGACTGGAGGTGGCTCCCGGCATCTACCTTGTTGATGACCACATGCTCAACGGTGTCGTGATGATGATTTTAGTTACCTGTATCATCTCCACGCTGATGACGGAGCATGCCTCACAACAGATTATCATCCACGAGAAGAATCACCTGCAGGCTGAGGATCCGAAAGCCGACGATGAAAAGATTCTGCTCTGTGTGAAATATCCGGATATCGCCCCGCAACTGCTCAGTCTGGCCCTGTTGATACGTAACCAGAAACTGAATCGTGAACTGGTGGGCCTGAACGTGGTCTATGACGACCAGCATGCTTCGGCTGGACGCAAGCAGGGACTCCAGTTATTAGAGAGTCTGCAACAACGGGCTTCATCGACAGAAGTACAGATGCAGACACAGGTGCGGTTGGCCTCCAACATCGCCAACGGCATCAAGCACGCCTTCCGCGAGTTTGCCTGTTCGGAAATCGTGATGGGCATGCACGTCCACACCGATATCAGTCCGAAATTCTGGGGTGAGTTCATCCAGAGCCTCTACAACGGCCTGAACCGTCAGATCATCCTCACCCGTTTCATCCAGCCACTCAACACCCTACGTCGCATTCGGGTCTGCGTACCGTCGAGGGCGGAGTTTGAACCAGGCTTCCACCGGTGGTTAGAGCGTCTGAGCCGTCTGGCCGGACAGTTGGACTGCCGCATCCAGTTCCATGGCCGTCAGGAGTCATTGGTACTCATTGCCGAATACATCAACAACCGCCACCCAAACGTCCGCGCTGAATACACCCAGATGGCGCACTGGAAAGAACTGCCCCAGTTGGCTACCAGCATCGCCGATGACCATCTCTTCGTGGTTATCACGGCCCGAAAGGGAACCATCTCCTATAAGAATGCCATCGAGCGTCTGCCCGATGAACTCCAGAAATACTACTCCGGCAAGAACCTCATGATTATCTTCCCCGACCAGTATGGCCACCAGAAGGAAGATCGTATGAGTTTCACCGAGGCCCAGCACCATGAGGAGCGCAGCGTCTATGATGCTATCCTACGCTGGATAAACAAAAAAGTTCCTAACTTATGATAGACATTCAGAATATCACCAAGAGTTTTGGCTCATTGCAGGTGCTGAAAGGCATCGATCTCCATATCGACCGTGGTGAGGTCGTCAGTATCGTCGGTCCCTCAGGTGCCGGCAAGACCACTCTGTTGCAGATTATCGGTACGCTCGACCGCCCCGACACAGGATCTGTATGTGTCGACGGCATCGACACAACCACCCTTTCACAAAAGAAACTGAGCGACTTCCGCAACCAGCACCTTGGCTTCGTGTTCCAGTTCCATCAACTCCTGCCGGAGTTCACGGCGATTGAGAATATCATGATTCCCGCCTATATCGCAGGACTCTCCAAGAAACGCGCTAAACAGCGCGCCCAGGAACTCCTCGACTTCATGGGACTGGCCGACCGCGCCACCCATAAGCCCAACGAACTCTCCGGCGGTGAGAAACAGCGCGTAGCGGTGGCCCGGGCCCTCGTCAACAGCCCTGCCGTCATCCTCGCCGACGAGCCTTCCGGATCCCTCGATTCCAAGAACAAGGCCGAACTCCACCAACTCTTCTTCGACCTGCGCGACCAATTCGGCCAGACCTTCGTCATCGTCACCCACGACGAAGCCCTCGCCCAAATCACCGACCGCACCATCCACCTCCGCGACGGACTGATCGAACTGCCGGAAAACACATAAGATTGTTTTCTTTCAAAACAGAAACTGGCACGGCGAAATGCCGTGCCAGTTTTTTTTATTCATGACCTTATTCTTATTCTGCGATACAGATACTGACACGGTTCATGTCGTTCTCAGCGAACGGCTGCACACGGCTACCCTTCGAATCGTAACTGATACGGCTCTGGGCAATGCCATACTGATTCATCAAAGCCTTCACGACAGTGTCGGCACGACCAGCAGCCAGACGATCGTTGATCCTGTCGTTACCTGTACCGGCATCGGCATATCCCGTCACAACCACCTTAGCATTCGGATACTTCTGGAGGTAATCAGCGATATCCTTCACCTTCTGGGCCTCGCTGGGCTGGATGGCTGTCACGTTGATCGGGAAGAAGATGTCGCGGCGAAGCGGCTCAACAGTCTCGACAACTGCTGCGGCAGCAGGAG
>JAFZNI010000119.1 GCA_017551005.1 Prevotella sp. | reverse complement strand
TGCTTGAGCAGGGTGATGCGCTGGAGAATGATACGACGGTCCATCTCCAACTGTGTCTCACCAGGACCACGTAAACCTACAGAGCCTTTGCCACCACCAGAACCGGAACCGCCACCCTGACGTTCCAAGTGTGTCCAAAGTCTTTGCAGACGAGGCAGCATATAACGGTGCTGCGCCAACTCCACCTGCGCCTTGGCCTCAGCCGTCTGTGCCCGCATGGCGAAGATATCCAAGATCAAGGAGGTACGGTCGAGAATCTTCACCTGTAGTTCTTTCTCAATATTGCGTATCTGCTTGGCAGAGAGTTCATCGTCGAAGATCACCATGCCCACAGGCTGTGGAGCCTTCGACTCATCGAGCAGACCCTGAGCCCACAAAGAGGCATCCTGAGCATCCACCCATTCATCGTAGGCATCCTGCTGTTGCTTGATATATGCTTTGATTTCCTGCAATTTGCCGCTGCCTACATAGGTTGTCTGACTGGGGCCTCCCACTTTCTGAGTGAAACGCCTCACAGTGACGGCTCCGGCAGTGTCTGCCAGAAACTCCAGTTCGTCGAGATATTCCTTGGTCTTGGCCTCGTCCTGCTCTTTGGTGATAAGTCCTACCAGCACCGCAGTCTCGGCCTTGGCTTCCGATATTACAAATTCTTTCATATTCAGGCTACAAAGATAGGAATTTTCTACCACAGATACCACCTATTAACACAGATTAATAAAATTTTTTGTATAAAATCTGTGAATTTTGTGTTGAAAACAAGTTTTTTTTGTACTTTTGCAGCAGATTTTTAACGAACCAAAAACAAAACGATTATGAGAGTAATTATTCAGTCTGACTATCAGAAAATGTCACAGTGGGCAGCAAACCACGTGATCAAGCGTATTAATGAGTTCAATCCGACACCCGACCACAAGTTCGTGCTCGGTCTTCCCACAGGATCCTCTCCCGTAGGCATGTACAATGCTTTAGTTGAGGCTAACCGCGCTGGAAAGGTTTCATTTAAGAACGTGCTTACTTTCAATATGGATGAGTATGTAGGTCTGCCCGAGACGCATCCTGAGAGTTATCATGCCTTTATGGCCCGTAACTTGTTCGACCACATCGACTGCCCGAAGGAGAATATCCATATCCTCAACGGCAATGCCCCCGACCTGCAGGCCGAATGCAAGCATTATGAGGAAATGATTGAGGAAGCAGGTGGCATCGACCTGTTCATCGGAGGTATCGGTCCCGACGGCCATATCGCCTTCAACGAGCCGGGTTCTTCGCTGCGCAGCCGCACTCGCATGAAGACCCTCACTACCGACACCCGCATCGCCAACAGCCGTTTCTTCGGCGGCAAGCCCGAGAACGTGCCAGCACACGCCCTCACCGTTGGTGTAGGCACCGTAATGGATGCCCGTGAGGTGATGATTCTGGTGAACGGTCACGGCAAGGCTCGCGCCATGCAGGCTGCCGTCGAGGGATCCATCAACCACATGTGGACCATCTCTGCCCTGCAGATGCACGAACACGGCATCATCGTCAGCGACGAGGAGGCTGCCGACGAACTGAAGGTTTCGACCTACAAGTACTTCAAGGATATCGAGAGCGATCAGTTGCTCTGATCTCTGCACACATACAAATAAAGGAGCCCTCGGCGCAAGGTCAGGGGCTCCCTTTTTTTGATAGATTATCGAAAAAAAGACTTTTCCTTTGAGGTTTCAGATTTATTGTGTACCTTTGTCGCCAGATAAATTAAAAATAAAAAAATGAAGAAGATACTGATGACACTGGCAGTCGCGCTGTGCTGCATGATGACAACACCCGCACTGGCAGAAGACGTAAAAGTAGCATCGCCCGATGGGCGACTGGTAGTAAACGTGAGTTGCGAGGGCGGCAGACTATACTACGATGCCACACTCGACGGACAGAGAATGCTGGAGAAGTCGGCTCTCGGACTAAAGACAAGCATCGGCGACCTAACCCGCGACCTGACGCTGAAAGGGCAGAAGAGCGATGCCGTGAGCAAGCAATACCAGATGCGAGGTACTAAAGCCTCGAAGAGTGACTACCAGGCCAATACACTGACACTTGACGTAGAAAACAAAGACGGCCGGAAGATGAGCATCACATTCCAGGTGAGCAACAACGACATCGCCTTCCGCTATGCCATGCCCCGTCAGAACGTAGGTCGCAAGGAGATGAAGCGCGTACGCATCCTGAGTGAGTTGAGCAGTTTTTCATTCCCTGACGGCACTACGACCTTCATCTCGCCACAGATTGGCCCTGAGAGCGGTTGGGAACAGACAAAACCGAGTTATGAAGAAGGCTACAGCGCCGACGCACCGATGGACAAGCCGTCACAGTACGGGCATGGTTATATCTTCCCTGCCCTCTTCCATCTGGGCGGAGCCGGAAATCCCGAAGAATCCGGAAATCCCAGATATTCTGGCTGGGCGCTGGTCAGTGAGACAGGTGTAGGCTCGAACTACTGCGGCTCACACCTTTCTGACTATCAGGCTGGCACAGGTTACACCGTAGCCTATCCTGACCCAGGCGAGAACAACGGCTTCGGCTCCGACTTTGCAGCCATCTCCCTGCCGGGCGAGACACCCTGGCGCACCATCACCCTTGGCACGACACTCAAGCCCATCATAGAGACCACTATCAGTTACGACGTGGTGGAGCCGCGTTATGCTCCCAGTACCGAGTACTGCCCAGGCCGCTATACCTGGAGTTGGCTGCTCTGGCAAGACAACAGTATCAACTACGACGACCAGGTTCAGTTTATCGACCTCGCCTCAGCGATGGGCTTCGAGTACTGCTTAGTAGATAACTGGTGGGACACGCGAATCGGGCGCGACCGCATCGCAGAACTCTCGAAATACGCCCAGTCGAAAGGTGTACATCTCTTGTTATGGTACAATAGCAACGGCTTTGCCAATGATGCACCACAGACCCCCCGTGACTGCATGAACACCGCCATCGCCCGTGAACGCGAAATGAAGTGGCTGCAGAGCATCGGCGTAAAGGGCATCAAGGTGGATTTCTTCGGCGGCGACAAGCAGGAAGTGATGCGGCTCTACGAGGACATCCTCAGCGATGCCAACCGCTACGGGCTGCAAGTGGTGTTCCATGGCTGCACCATCCCACGAGGCTGGGAACGTATGTATCCTAACTACGTGGCCTCCGAGGCTGTATTGGCTTCCGAGAACCTGTACTTCGGCGAAGGGGCCACCATCAGCGAGTCGTTCGACCTCACCCTCCATCCATTCTGTCGCAATGCCACAGCCTCAATGGACTGGGGCGGCATCATCATGAACAAATGGATGTCGCGTGACAACAAGAGCCGTCATACCCGTAAGACCACCGACATCTTCGAGATGGCATCAGGCGTCATCATGCAGACCTCGGTGCAGTGCGTGGCCATGCAGCCCAACAACCTTCAGGAATTGCCGCAGTTTGAGATGGACTTCCTGAAGACACTGCCAACGACCTGGGAAGAGACACGTTACATCGACGGCTATCCGGGTAGATATGTCATCCTCGCCCGCAAGGCCACCAACGGACAGTGGTACGTGGCCGGTCTCTCTGCCAAGAAAGAGCCGTTGACGCTGACTCTCGACCTGCCGATGTTCACGGCAGGCGAAACGTTGCAATACTATGTGGACGACAAAAAAAGCGGCGAGCCCACGCTCACCACGCTTAAAATGGATAAAAGAAGTAAGGCCAAAGTGACGCTACTGGCCAACGGCGGGCTGATCCTGTGCAGATAAGACCGTCTGACGAGGGCCTACCACATCGAAGACAACCACCTCGTTGAATCCTCGCTTCAAGTATCTGCGAAGTACTTGGAGCGAGGGGTTGGTATTCGAAAAGTAGCCGAGGAGATTGCCGTTGACAAAGACCTGGCCCCTGCCGAAGTGTTCCATATTCAGGTAGATATCACCGCTCCGACTGAACACCGCCTGAAAACAGTAGTAGCCGGGCTTTCCGGATGTGTCGGGCAAGGCTAAACTATCCGATGCTACGGTTTTAAGGGCCTTCATGGCCGTGTCATAGCCATCGGGAATGGTCAGGATAGTCCAACGCCTCAGGTTCAGGGCCAATTCATTACCATCAAGGTCTGCAGTGAGGGTAATTGGTTCCGCGAGACCCACAAAGTCGTCAGTATTCTTACGCCCCATTGCATCAACCTGTATCTTCAACTCCTGTCCGTCGTGGACGGACGGTAGTTCGAGGGTATGCCTGATGCGGTCTATCCCGCCCACCTGTTCATCATCGACAAACACCTGTGCATAGTCTTGGCAGGCACCGACTGCAAGCACACTGGCAGCCTTCACCTCGGGCAACGTACAGACATAAATCATCGTACCGCTTTCCTGTCCCATCTCGCTCATTGTGCGCAGGGGCGAATCCATTACCACACTATCGGCCCCGAAAATGAGCGGGGCAAAGGTCTTCAACTCCACCTTCCGGATAATGTCCTGAGCGGTTGTCACCTTTGGTTTGCGCAATCGGATGCGGCGACGCCCGTCAGCCGTCTGCGCTACTGACAGCAACGACATCAGGAGAACTGCTATGGTTAGAAATCTTCTCATATCTTCGCTTTTTTTCGTAACTTTGTTGCAAAGGTACGAAAAATATTCGTATCTTTGCCACAAATTTGAAAATAAACGAATACAGGATGAAGATTATCGTATCACAGGAGATAGAAAACGTCTGTCCGACCTTTGTGGGAGCCGCCGTCGAGGCACAGGTGGTGAACACGTCCTATTGTGACGAATTATGGGATGAGATTCACGCTCTGGAAGACAAGTTTCGCAGTGAACTGACAACGGAATCACTGAAGCAACTTCCCAGTATAGCCGCCACACGTAACGTTTATAAAGCCTGCGGAAAAGATCCCTCACGATATCGTCCTGCCAGCGAGCAACTCATCCGACGGATGCTGCAAGGCAAGGAACTCTATCAGATTGACACGCTGGTAGACCTCGTGAATCTTGCGTCCATTGCCTTCGGTTACAGCATCGGCGGCTTCGACGCAGATAAGTTCGTGGGAGATACGCTGACACTGGGCATCGGCCGCGAGGGAGAGCCTTACGAGGGTATCGGCAGAGGTATCATCAACATAGCAGGACTGCCCGTATACCGTGATGCCAAAGGCGGTGTGGGTACTCCTACCAGTGACCATGAACGGACGAAGATGACGCTCGGCACCACCCACCTTGTGGTGCTCATCAATGGATATGACGGCAACGAGGAGCGTGTGCTCGACAATGCCCATTTCATCCAGCAATTGCTCAAAAAATACTGTCAGAGTGACGGCGGGAGTGTGACAATCTATCGATAAACGGTAAGCAAATACTATTTGGTTATTCGCTCACTTATTTGTAATTTTGCAGTGCGATGGAACGATGTAAGGAGATTTATAAGGTAACATTGGTGGGAGGAGCAGTGAATGTAATCCTGTTACTCTTCAAGTTCGTGGCTGGTATTGTAGGCCATAGTGCCGCCATGGTGGCTGACGCCATTCACTCACTGTCCGATTTCGTAACGGATATTATCGTTATAGTTTTTGTCCGTATCAGTGGCAAACCAGAAGACAAGTCACACGACTATGGACACGGCAAGTACGAAACACTGGCAATGACAATCATCGGTATGGCATTGTTGGCTGTGGCAGTAGGAATTGTGTATAGTGGCATGACGAAGATTATTGACTGGGCCAACGGTGAACAATTGGAGGCACCGGGTATGTTAGCATTGTGGGCGGCCCTGGTGTCTGTGTTCCTAAAGGAAGGGGTCTATCGGTATTCGATGGTCAAGGCCCATCAGTTGAATTCTCAGGCGGTAGAGGCGAATGCGTGGCATCACCGTAGCGATGCTTTCTCGTCTTCTGGCACGGCAATAGGTATCGGAGGTGCCATTTTCTTAGGACAGCGATGGACGGTGCTCGACCCTGTAGCATCTGTCATCGTGGGACTGTTTATCGTGAAGGTGTCTGTTGACCTACTGCGCAGTGGCATCGGTGATCTGATGGAACAATCGTTGCCCGACGCGGTGGAGGATGAGATGCTTCATCTGGTGGCTTCGTTGCCAGGTGTGGTAGAGCCGCATGACCTTCGCACCCGTAGAATCGGAAACCACTATGCCATCGAACTGCATATTCTGATGGATGGCGACATTACCTTGAAAGAAGCCCACGACAAGGCCTCGGAAGTGGAGGACTTACTGAGACAACATTATGGTGAGGAGACACACGTGGCCGTACATGTGGAACCAAAATAGAGGCAGAATGAATATAACAGAGATAGAGAACAAGAAGATTGCCGTGCTACTTTCGGGAGGTGTGGACAGCAGTGTCGTGGTGTATGAGTTTGCAAGGCTCGGACTGCATCCCGACTGTTTCTACATCAAGATAGGCCCTGAGGAAGAAGAGGAATGGGACTGCTCCAGCGAGGAGGACTTGGAGATGGCAACGGCAGTGGCACATAAATATGACTGTAAACTGGAGGTCATCGATTGTCACAGGGAGTACTGGGATCAGGTGACGAAATACACGATGGACAAGGTTCGTGCCGGCCTGACACCCAACCCTGATGTGATGTGTAATCGCTTGATTAAGTTCGGGGCCTTTGACGAGAAGCGGGGACATGACTACGACCTCATTGCCACAGGCCACTATGCCCAGACGGAGATTGACAACATGGGACTTAAGTGGCTCTGTACGAGTCCTGACCCTGTAAAGGACCAGACGGATTTTCTGGCGCAGATTACCGACTGGCAACTCCGGAAGGCACTCTTTCCTATTGGTCATTATATGAAGGATGAGGTGCGTGTCATCGCAGAGCGTGAACATCTGGTGAATGCGAAGCGTAAGGACTCGCAGGGCATCTGCTTCTTAGGCAAGATCAACTACAACGACTATATCCGTCGTTATTTAGGTGAACAGCCTGGTGATGTGATAGAGTTGGAAACGGGCAAGCGTATCGGTGAGCATAAGGGACTTTGGTTTCACACCATCGGCCAGCGCAAGGGTATGGGTTTTGGCGGAGGCCCTTGGTTTGTCGTCAAGAAGGACGTGGCACAAAATATCCTCTATGTCTCGCATGGCTATGATCCCGAGACAGCGTATAAACAGGACTTTGCCGTTTGTGATTTCCATTGGCTAACGACTCAGGTCAGTGTCGTCAATGTCACCTTCAAGATTCGTCATACGCCGGAATATCACCCTGCCACTCTTGAGTGGACGGGTGAACATGCGTTCATTATCCATTCGAAGGAAAAGATTCACGGGGTGGCACCAGGACAGTTCTGCGTCATCTACGACGAGAACCACCACCGCTGCTTAGGATCGGGTGAGATTACCGTTTAACTGCTGCTAATCCTGAAAGTAAACCCGCTTGACTCGATTCGAAACACCTGTAAGCACCTCATACGGGATCGTATCAAGCACATCGGAGAGCACAGTTACAGGCAGATGCTCTCCGAATATCTCCACCTGATCGCCCTCACAGCAATCGATGCCTGTCACGTCAATCAATGCCACATCCATACAGATATTGCCCACATACTCGGCCTTCTGTCCATTGACCAGACAATAGCAGCGACGATTGCCCAGATGACGGTTCAGACCGTCGGCATAACCAATAGGAATGGCACCTATCACGCTGTCCCTTTCTAATTTCCCCTTACGACTATAGCCTACTGTCTCACCCGCAGGCACACGGCGCAACTGGAGGATAGTGGTTTTGAGTGTCGAAACGGTAGAGAGAATGCGGTTGTCACGGGGATCAACACCATACAGGCCAATTCCCAGACGACACATGTCCATCTGACGCTCTGGGAAATGCTCAATTCCTGCCGAGTTGTCCATATGTCGCAGGATCTTATGACTGAAGGCCGCCTGTAACTTCTGACTCCCCTTCTCAAAAAGCGCAAACTGATGGGCGGAGAACTCGTCGAAACCGTCGCTGTCGGAACCCACAAAATGGCTGAACACACTACGTGGGATGATAGCATTCTGATGCTTCAGACGGTCTATCAACTCATCGATATCATTGATTGGATCAAAGCCCAGACGGTGCATGCCCGTGTCGAATTTGATGTGAACAGGCCATCCTGTGATACCCTCCTTACGCGCAGCCTTAATCAGTGCATCGAGCAGGCGGAATGAGTAGACCTCCGGCTCAAGATCATAGTCGAACATCGTCTTGAAAGCGGTCATCTCAGGGTTCATGATCATGATATTGGCCGTGATACCGGCTTTTCGCAGTTCCACGCCCTCGTCGGCCACCGCTACAGCCAGATAGTCCACACGGTGATCCTGAAGTGTCTTGCCTATCTCCACAGCACCAGCACCGTAGGCATCGGCCTTGATCATACACACCATCTTAGTCTCAGGCTTCAAGAACGAGCGATAGTAGTTCAAGTTGTCTACGACGGCATTGAGGTTCACCTCAAGGATCGTCTCGTGCACCTTCTGCTCCAGTTGCTCCGTAATCTGGTCGAAGCCGAACCTACGCGCTCCCTTCAACAGAATCAGTTCATTACGCAGGGCACTGAACACATCACTTGAGAGGAAGTGCTGCACGTCCTGGAAGAACTGCTTGTCGCCAATCTGTATCCTGTCGGCCTGTGCCGCGAGTTCCGGACCAATACCAATGAACTTCTGGATGCCTCGTTTCATGCAAAGGTCCGACACCTGGGCATAAAGTGCCTCAGGAGCGATGCCTGTCTGATACATATCGCTGAGTACGATGGTCTTTTTGAGTGGCGCATGACTACCTGTCTCTATCCTTCGGTTCAGGAAGTCAAGGGCAATATCAAGGGAATTGATGTCAGAGTTATACGAGTCGTTGACGAGGATACAGCCGCGCTGTCCCTCCTTCACCTCCAGACGCATAGCCACAGGTTCCAGAATCGGCATACGTTCAGCCAACTGCTGCGGCGTCACACCAAGATACAGCGCGGTTGCAGCACAGGTGATACAGTCCTCTATAGAAGCCTCATCGCTGAAAGGGATATCGAAGGCACCGTCCTTGCCCTTATAGCGATAGGAAATCGTCTTCCCTTCGACTGACTTCACCAACATCGCCACCTGCTCGTCGCACTGCGACCACGCTATCTTCTCGCCCTTATAGTGCATCCGACGGATACAACGGCTCACAATGTCGTTGTCAGAACAATATATCATCGCCTGTGTATCGTGCATCAGTTCGAGTTTCTCCATACACTTCTCCTCCATCGAGCGGAAATTCTCCTGATGCGCCGCACCCAGGGAGGTGAACACACCCACCGTAGGTTGAATGATATCCCTCAGAGCCAACATCTCGCCAGGTTGACTGATACCAGCCTCGAAGATACCTATCTCTGTCTGTTCGTTAAGCAGCCACACGGAAAGCGGCACACCTATTTGCGAATTGTAACTACGTGGTGAGCGCACGATCTTCTGTGAGGGCAGGAGAACCTGATAGAGCCACTCCTTCACCATCGTCTTGCCGTTAGAACCCGTGATACCCACGATAGGGATATCAAATTCGTCACGATGACGCTCTGCCAGTCGCTGGAGAGCAGCCAGGGGCGACGGCACCTTCAGGTAGTTGGCATCGGGCTCGGGATGCTCCGGCAGATATTCGACCACGAAATGGCGCACACCCCGACGATAGAGGTCACTGATATAGCGGTGTCCGTCATTACGCTGCGACTTCAGCGCAAAAAAAAGCGTCTCTTCAGGAAAACAGAGGCTCCTGCTATCCGTCAGCAGCCAACAAATCTGTCCTTCACTATTTCCATACCGTCGTGCGCCAATCAGCGTTGTTACCTTTTCTATTGAGTATTTCATGATTCCTTTTCTACTATTTTACTATTCTATAGTGCAAAGGTAGGATATTTTTCGCGTATCTCCGCCACTTTTAACATAGTTTTATCCATCAGCGCCTTGTACGCCTCGCTATCGGGATCGAAGGGCTTGTGTCCTAAGGCCTGCTTTAGGGGATGCCACTCGTCGAGGAAGACCTTGGCTTCGGCAGAGAAGAAGGTCTCCACCAGACGCTCCCAGATATAATCCACCGCCTGCTGCGAGGGGTGCAGCATATCCGAAGCATAGAAGCGGTAGTCACGGAGTTCATCGTTTATAATCTCATAGGCAGGGAAATAGGATAGTCTAGATATCCTAGGCATCCTAGATTGTCTAGGATTGCCTAGTCCTTTTATCACTGTTTCCACAGCCAGAAGCAATGTTGCTTTAGAGAGTTGACTCCCGTGATAACCGTACTTACGGTAGCGAATGGGGCTGACGGTGAGGACAATATGGATGTCTGGATTTCTCTGACGGAGGATGTCGATAGCCTGCCGCAGATACCCTGCACATTCATTCACCGAGAGTTCTTCTTCCAGGAACAAAGCAGCAGGACGTTTCTCACAGTTATCCACGATCTCGCCCGTCTCCTTCAGACGATAGACATGGTTCGTACCAAGCGTGAGGAAAGCGGTTTTGACGGATTGCAGATTCGATGGAACACCTGCAGCCATACGTTCAATGGTGTGGAGGATGCTGGCAGGATTATACATTGTGCCGTAGGGATTGACAGTAACGGGGAAGCCCTCTTCACGGAACCGCCGACCGATGCTATCAGCAAAGCAGGAACCTACGAAGAGTATCTCCTCGCATGGCCCGATCTCAAAGTCGGGATTCGCAACATCTACGACCGTCCTAAACTCCATCAACTTCTACTAATCTGCAATCCCTTTGTTGAGAGCGACATCTCCACGAAACGTGCATTCTTATTAATCCGATGTTCCGTCAGTATCTGCTTGATACGGGCAGTAGCCTCTGGGTCCTTGGCTATCATATAGAGGTAACCGCCACCGCCGGCGCCGGGCAACTTATAACCGAGGCACAAGTCATCGATAAGATCAGTCAGCGCGGCCACTGCAGGAGGATTTGTCCCACTGTCGAGCAACTGGTTCTGTTGCCAAGTCTTTCTGACGAGTCGACCCATCTGCAGGAAATCATTCTGCTGAATGGCCTCATACATTGTCATCGTATGCTCCTTCATGTCACGGAGCAGATGCAGTTCCTCATTGTGGTTGAGGAACATCCGTCGCACGATTTCAGCGAGAATCTGTTTGGCGGTGCGGGTAATGCCCGTATAATATAATAGGTGGCAGGCCTTGTATTCTGGTTGTGTCCAAAGGTCATTGGGTAGCCAACGCACCTGAGGACTCTGATCAAAGCCCCTACCTGTCTGCAGCAGTTTCACTCCACCAAGAACCCCACCGAACTGATCCTGCCAACCACCGCCCGTTGTGAGCATCTGTTCCAACATCAAGGTACGGTGACCTATCTCGTTCTTGTCCCAGCCTAAACCGCAAAAATCATTCAACGCACCCAAAACGGTAGCAGCAAGAATGCTGGAGGTACCGAGTCCGCTGCCGGCGGGAATAGCCGAGAGCAAGGTGATTTCGATACCGCAGCCGAAGGATTCAAGTTGAGGTCGCAATGAGCCAGAGCCTCCAGATTTTCCTGATATTCCAGATAATCCGAAGCCGGCAAGGACGAGGGCGGCTTTGGGAATTGAGAAGGGAGAGCCTACGTGCATAAAGTCCATCAACTGCTCATCGGTTTCCACCACCTCTACCGCTCCGAGGTCGATGCTACGGAGAACAATACGGTATTCTTTCGACGGTTTGACGTATGCCTGCAACGGTGGCTGCCCGTTGAGTTCGATGGCGAAGTTTATGACATTGCCGCCCTCCATCAGACAATATGGCGGGGTGTCCGTCCAACCGCCCGCAATGTCAATGCGCACTGGCGAACGGCCCCAGACAATCTGGTCGTCAGCGACACAGAGGGATGGCTCTTTTATGTCGATGCCGTCGCGAGGCACAAAAGAACCGTCCCTCTGCGTCAGGCCATGACGAAGTAAGTCGAATGCTTTTTCACTCTCCCCTCGGAACATGGCATTATGGATGCGTGTCATCAGAGGTGCATCCTCTGGTAGTGCCTCCGGCAAGGGTATGCTGTATTTCTGGAAAGCCTCGGCAGCATCCGCCAGGTCAAGTTGGTAGAACACACTATGCCGCCAGTTCTTTGCCAACGCACTCCAGTTCTGTTTCCTAAACATCCGGCGCTGTTCGAAGAGTCGCCGCAGATTGGCGCGCTCAGCCACCTCATTGCTGTTCAACGGCTCGTCAATATGGTAACGGCGTATCTCATAATCATGGTCGCCGACAGGTACCACATCTATGCACTCTCCCGGCTCCAACGATATCTCCCAGTCGTTCTCAGGCACACCCGTCACCACATGGTCGTACGTCAGGTGCCACTTAGAACCTATGTAACTGTTTTCTATCCAGATGTTCGAATTTTCCTCTGTGAAGGGTATCTTCACCTCGGCATTCTGAACGAAGATAGAGGGATGGGGCTTGCGATCCAGATGCATGATCTCACGTTGGTCGTTGACGAGATTCTGTAACCGCAATGTTGAGGAAATCATCTCCCGCGAGGTGCCGAAATGATAAAACTCCCCCCCTGCCAGTGGCACGATGGCTACGGAGAGTTCGCGTAGTTCCGGATCGTCGAGGGTAGGTGCTGTGCCAAGGCAGCGCCCAAAGTCGCTGTAGAGGTCGTATTCTCTGAGAGATGTTTCGGATTGTCCAGAATTACCAGATGATCCGGCGCTACGCTCTACAAGCAATGCGACGGCGCGGTCGCTCAGCAGCCACACCCCAATATCCGTCAGATAGAAATGCTCACGCTGCAAATCGGCGAGTGTCTGCACTGAAGGTTTCTGGAGCATCTGTTTCAGCACGGAGGGCGTACGGCGGTCACTGACGAACACCCCGTGGTTTTTCGCCACAGAGGCATCGAGCCATAGGCCGTAGCAGACTACATCCGCCTCTGGAATCGGCTGTAAAGGTTGCGTGGCGCGGATAAGCACATCACCGCTGACCACCATCGTATGGATGCTGTCTGGCGCCATCTGCATCATCTGTTCATACAACGGCAATTGCACACTGAGCAGATTCTGTGAGAGACGCTGCCCCCGTTCCCACCGGAATACCGGCAAGGGCATCAGCACCTTTCCCGATACTGCATAACTGGGTAGACGCTTACTCTGTCCACCGGCATGAACCAAGATGCGCTTTTCTTTCGCGAGCCAACGCTCAAACTCCTGACTCCTGTCTCCTGACTCCTGACTCCTAAAACATTCCTGCAACAGCCACGCCGTACCGCCGCCACTGCCGAGCCGATGACCCACGGGGTCACAAGTACAGAAATATTCCTCACGGGAGAGTCCCGTCACTTCATGGAATACCCCCACCAGATTCGGCGGCAACGATAGCAGTTTCTTCATTGACCATTGATTAATTATTTCTTGCGGCGACGGTACTCCATAAAGGCTGCCCCAAGCACCACAAGAATCAGTACCCCGTAGGCCGTATACGCGACTGCCTCGGTCGTATCCACCGACTTCGGGAAGAAACTCAGCACCACTTCATGCTTGCCGGGCTTCACATTCAGGGCACGGAGAATATAGTTCACGCGTCCCAGTTCCGCAGGCTCACCATCGACGGTCGCCGTCCAACCGGGATAGTAAACCTCGGAGAACACGATGACACCGCCCTTGCCGGAGTTCACGTCATACTTCAACTGGTTCGGTTCGTAGGCTGTAATAGTCACGATACTAGCGGTATCCTGTACGACGGCCTCGCCGAGTTGCGCCTTGAACTTCGCATCGGCCACGGCCTCATGGCGCAAGTCAATCTGGCCCACTCCATCCATCTCCTCATTGGCATTCTGCACATATCGGATCTTGTCGACAAACCACGCATTGCCGTAAGTATAAGGATTTTGCAACGGCACAGTCTGTCCGCCCTGCAACGGGAAGATGATATATTTCGTATTGAGCATATTGAGCACGGGGAAGATACTATCGCCATTCACCTGCGTCATATCGCCGCCAGCCAGTGCGACAGCCTCAGAGAGCCCCTGCATCTCCGGCGAGATATACTGCTCTATCATCTCTTGATAACGGCGCAACTTAGCAGCATGATAGCCACCAATGCTCTTATGGTAATAGGAAGTCTCATTCTCATTGAATGTGTTCGAGGCGAGATTCAGCACACGATAGTCGAGACTCTTATCATGCAGAATCTGCTCATCGGTCTGCGTCATCTGCTGCGGGGCCTCGCGCTCACTCTTAGGCACAAACATCTCGTCGTTCAGATAACGCTTGTTAATCTGCCACAGATCCACGAGACAGAGCACGAGTATGATGGCGACGGCATACTCCTTCTTCAGTTTGCCATAAGCAACCGCCAGCAGGATGCCCGTACCCACCAGGATGATATAGAACGAACGCAGGGCATCACTGGTAAACATAGCCTGGCGCATCTCCGTCAGGTTGGTCATCACAGGCTGGATATATTCCCTGGGCAGTCCCTGCAAAGCCTGCATCTCACTTGTTGAAATAAAACTGCTAAAGAACATCGACGGCATCAGCGAGAAGAGCATGGCAATGCCACCGGTCAGGAGGAAACTGATTCCGACATATTTCATCCGCGGCTTCAACATCTCCGGCTCGTCCAGAAGTTTCTTCAGCGCCAACATGGCCAGTAAAGGAATAGTGAACTCAGCGATAACCAATATCGAGGCCACCGTACGGAACTTGGCATACATCGGCACGTAGTCGAGGAAGAAGTCCGTCAGTCCCATGAAGTTCTTGCCCCACGAAAGCATAATCGAAAGGATAGTAGCAGCAAGTAACGCCCATTTCACCGGTCCCTTCACGATGAACAGTCCAAGGATGAAGAGGAACACCACAAATGCACCGACATAGACAGGGCCGCTGGTGCCCGGCTGCTCGCCCCAGTATTGTCCTATCTGGTCGTAGATGGCTAAGAAATTATTGTCGGCCTTGGCCATCGCCGTCTCATTACGACTCAGCGGCACCGAGGCACCACCCTTCGTGTTCGGTACAAGCAACGTCCATGTCTCACCGATACCGTAACTCCACTGCGTGATATAGTCGCGTTCCAGACCGCTATTGGTCTGATTGGCACTGTTCTTCTTTACCAGTTCACTCTTCCCACGCATCGACTCCTGACCGTACTGCCACGTGTGATACAGGTTCGAGAGGTTCAGACACACGCCGATGGCAGCCGCCGCCAGACAGACACCCGTGGCCTTCACAAAGCGCAACAGTTCTTTCTTCTGCAACGCCTCCACGAACCACGCGATAACCAAAAACAGAATGATAAAGAGATAGTAATACGTCATCTGCACGTGATTGGCATTAATCTCAAAGGCCGTGAAGATAGCCGTCACGATGAAGCCCCACAGGTATTTCCCTCGGTAGGCCAGCACGATGCCCGCAATCATCGGAGGCAGGTAAGCCAGTGCCCACACCTTCCAGATATGTCCGGCGGCGATGATAATCAGGAAATAGGTGCTAAACGCCCAAATCACAGAACCCAGTGCAGCCAAGTGCTGACGGAAGTCAAACGCCCTCAACAGAATATAGAAACCCAACAGATAGGCAAACACATACCACACGTTCTCTGGCAACCAAAGGTGGTAGGCATTGATGGCCTGACCCAACTTGTCCGTCGACTTATACGACGGGGCCGTCTGATACGTCGGCATACCGCCAAAGAGGGCGTTCGTCCAACGACTCCGCTCTCCCGTCTTCTGCAAATACTCAATACCTTCCTGTCCAGCACCCCTTCCTGCCGAGGCATCATGGCGATAGAGGATGCGCCCCTCGATGTCGGCAGGGAAGAAATAGGCAAAGGCCAAAACCACAAACAATAACACTGCCAGCACATCGGGCAGCCACTTCTTTATTGTGTCCATCATTCACGTATTTATAATCTGCCTGCAAAGATACGCAAAAAAGCCGAAAGCACCAAGACTTTCGGCTTTTTTCTATTCTCATTTGAGGCTACTGCGCCATCGACTGGAGTAGTTGATCAGTGTCAATCTGTAACTTCTCGTCGACGATACTGAACACCAGCGAGGCCTTCTTACCGTTGGTAGTGGTAGCCGTGATGGTGAACTCACCATTAGGAGCGTTCTCCACAACAGCCACGATTCCAGAAGGACTGACGGTAGCACGTTTCTCGTCGCTCGAGGTCCAAGTGATGCCACGGCTGGTGGTGTAGTCAGGGAAGAACACGGCAAACAACTGAAGATACTTACCGGTTGTGACAACACCCATGCCGGGATAGAGACCATTGATGCCAATGGCTATCTTCTCTGCCTCCACAATAAGGAAGGTCGGCGTATAGGCAGTACGATAACTGCTGCCATCGGCCTCGATGTCGAGGGCGAAGGCATAGCCTTTCTGGGCAGCGAAGCCCGTCGGCTTGACATTGAGACTCAGCATACCGTCTGCGGCAGCGGCACTGGTAATGTCCAATGATGCCGTCGTAGCACGGGTCATCGCTACATCCTCGCCGACGAAACTCATGGTTTCGGCATGCTCAGCCAGATAAGTTCCCACGGCCGTAGGCTTCACCTGGTAGCGTAGTGTCTGAGTCGTATTGTTTTTCACGCCGATCTGTCCGTCGAAGTAGTCTGGTACATAGACAATACTCTGTACACGGTCGCGTACTTTCTTGAAACTGTCAAAGACAGGCACCTCAAAGGTTGTACCGTCGGCAAGAGTGAAGGTCACAACATCGGAGCCAATATCGATGCTCTCGATGAGAGATTCGCCAGCGTCAACGCTCACACCTTTGTCGCCTTTGTCACCTTTATCACCTTTATCGCCCTTGTCGCCTTTTTCACCAGGCTCTCCTTGTTCTCCTTGGTCACCCTGATCGCCCTTGTCACCTTTTTCTCCTTTCTCACCGGGTTCTCCCTGTTCGCCTTGCTCGCCTTGATCACCCTTGTCACCTTTCTCACCTTTCTCGCCAGTGTCTCCCTTGTCACCTTTTTCTCCTTTCTCACCGGTGTCGCCTTTCGCGCCGTCCTTACCGTTCTTGATGGTGACTGACTCCCCGTTGTTAAAGGTCAGAATGTAACCGTCCTCAATGGGGGTGATTTGAACTACATAGCCACCGTTCTTGATGGCGTTGATGATTACCTCCTGATTGTTGATGGTTATCTCCTGTTTGTTAATGGTCTGCTCAAGTTTATTGAGGTCGGACGTCAATTTGTTGATGTCTTCGTCATAGTCTGAGCAGGCTGTGCTCACGATACCGGCACCTGCTACCACGAGCGACAGCACCAGTGTTTGAATCATGTTCTTTTTCATATCTTCTATGTTGCTTTCCAAATAATTGGAAAATATTTATTGTTTATTAACTGTTTATTATCAATCACTTAGCGTGAAGTCAATTAGTACGATGACCTTTGAAGAAGCCGTAGCTGTCAGCCCAGCACGTAAATGC
>JAFZNI010000013.1 GCA_017551005.1 Prevotella sp. | reverse complement strand
ACAATCGCGGTCTGCTGTTCGACTTCGATACGCCTAACGGCATTTCGGATGTGGTGCTTGACATGCATGCCTGGAACGGTCATACCATGACTGTGGATGACGGGACAGGTATTTCCGGCAACTACTGGCAGTTTGGTAGCGGGACCTCAAATTGTCCCGGTACTGCAGACAATGGATGGCCTGACGAGAGTTGGCACTCGTTTGCTTACTGGCCTGGCAACTGGGAAAATCCTGAGACCTTCAAGGTTTATCCGCGTCTCTACGATCTGGTAGACCTGTCAGACTGGTCGAATATGACCATGAAGTTCGAAATGTTCATCCCGACCACCAATCCTTGGACGGGTGGTGCCATGCAGATTGTATTTGCCGGTACTGATAAGACCACGTATGGTGCTGGTGGTGTAGATGCTTATGGCAATGCCATTCATGTACAGAGCAATGAATATCTGAACGACAAGTCAGTGCCGCGTGCCCTGTATCGGCCTTGGACGGCCACTGGCAGTTTTGACACAGGTGATGAGTGGATTACTGTTTCTCTCCCCCTGGCAGCCTCGTTTGTTTATAGTTACGACGGAACACTCTGTGGTAATCCAATAAGCAAAGATTCCTTCGCCAGTCTCTGGATGGCTCTCTATGGTGGTGGAGTAGAAGGAACCGATTGTACTCCCATAATTAAGATTGACAACATCCGTATTGTTCCTAACAAATAATAAAGTAATAAAGGTATGAAAAAGATATATAATGTATTCGCTCTGTTAGTAGTAGCCCTCGTCGGGCTATTCCTGACAGCCTGTAGCGAGGATAATTACGATACCAATCCATACAACAAGTCGGGTATCAACCTGCTTGCATTTGGACCGTCACCTACCACACGTGCTAAGGAAATCCGCATTACGGGTACCAATCTGAACAGTGTCGACAAGGTGGTATTCCCTGGAGGCACCTTGGAAAGAGCCGGAAAAATCATCAATATTGCAGGGGCAGAAGTTGAGAAATCTGCTTTCAACTCAGTTGACAAAGAGAATATCTACGTCAATATTCCTGACGAATCTGTTCCTGGAAAAATCCGCCTCGTAGCAGGCAGTGACACGATAGTCTCAGAAGGCACACTCACCTTTCTGGAGCCTATAACAGTAACATCAGTATCCCCCACCGCTGGTCTGAACGCTGGTGACGAAATATCAATTAAGGGCGACTATGTCTATAATATTGCAGAAGTGGTTTTCCCCTCTGGTGTATCTGGTGCGCCTGTCCTGGCAGAGAACTTCACATACGTGTCACGTGGTGAAATACGTGTTATCGTTCCTCTCGCAGCAGAGTCTGGAACCCTATCATTCAATGATGGCGCAGACTGGGAAGAAGACTTCAAAACACCAATAGAAGTGATTACGGCTTCAGTAAGTAGCATTACAGAGAAAACCGACTTCGGACAGCAGATTCAGATTGTTGGTGTCAACCTGCACACGGTTGAGAGCGTTATCTTCCCTGGTGGCGTAACAGCCGACTTTACCGTTTCTGATGATCACACCACGATAACGGCTACTGTTCCAGCAGAGACCAAGTCCGGATCTGTTTCGCTGTTACTCTATTCTGGCGATGCCATCACGACAAAGGAAATCACCGTACCCACAATTGCCATCACCAGTGTCTCAAAGGAGAAGGATGTCAAGGTCGGCGATGTGATTGTGATTACCGGTGAGAACTTCGACCGCATCGAAACAATCACCCTTCCTGGCTATGGTGTTCTGGCCGACAACGAGTACACCATCTCTGGCAATACGCTGACATTCACCGTTCCTGAGGGCATGTCAGACGGTAACCTCGAACTCTACCAGAACAGTTTCATTACTGTCACCCAGAAGTTCATGATGTACAGTGAGGCTCCTGAGATTGTCATCTGGGCTGGTAACTTCGAAATCGGAAGTTGGAATGCAGGTCTGCAAGAACTTGCTTGGGGCGGTTACGACTGGTCGACTGCTAAGCCCGGACAGGTGTTGACCATCTATCTCAAGCCAAACTGGGTAGAAGGCTGGTCGCAGATCCGTGTTGGTAACGGCTCATGGGCAGCACTGCCTGGTACACTCGAGGTGAACCCATTGGCAGAAGATGACACCAAGTTCACTGTAACACTCACACAGGCTATGATTGATGAGATGGTAGCCAATGGCGGTCTCGTCATCTGTGGTGCATGGTTTACCGTCACAAAGATCACACTCTCGGTTCTTGAGGATGTCATCTGGAGCGGCAACTTTGCATTAGGAAGTTGGGCTGCCGGCATGCAGGAACTCGCATGGGGTGGCTATGACTGGAGCCAGGTATCTGCGGGCACAACCCTGAAGGTCTATTACGAAGTAGACACGTCAGTAGGCTACATCAACATCCGCTTTGGAAACGGCTCATGGCAGGCCCTGCCCTCTACACAGAGTTGGGGCCAGGACGGCAACGCTTCGCCCGATCCTTCTGAGACCAGCATCAAGACAGTTCTCACTGACGCCGACATTGAACAGTTACGAACTGCTGGTGGTCTGGTTATCTGTGGCGCAGGTATATTTGTGAAAAAAATCGTTCTTCAATGAGAAAAGTCCTATTACTGGTAATAGTCCTCTTCGGCATGGCAACTGTCCATGCCGAGGACTATTTTTATCTTACCATTGTAGAGACCGACGGTACCAAGACCTCGCTGACGTCCGTGGGACTTAGCCTGACCTTCAGCAGTGACGAACTGACTGTCAGCAACGCCTATACCGACGAGTCGAAGACCATTGCGCTAAGCCATCTCGCCTCCTTGAACTTCTCGAACGACGACGAGACGAACGGGATCCACTCTATTCAGACTGACGCAACATTCAGGATCGATGAAGCCGATGCCGTCTATACCCTCCAAGGACAGAAACTGCCTACAAGTACACCGCTTCAGAAAGGTGTGTATCTCATCAGGAAAGGTACGACAACCAAAAAATTGCAAGTCAGATGAGAAACAGAGTCCTTTTCTTAATTACTGCGGTGCTTTGGGCTGCCACTATGACGGCCCAGACCATCACCGTGACCAATGCCGACGGTAGCACAAAGCAGATCAGTGCCTCGGCAGCCGGAACCATGACGTACAATCAGGTTGACGGCACGCTCACTATTGGCGGACAGGCCTATCAGGTAGCGAATATCGCTGTTGATACGGAGAATACCGATATCGCCACTATCCCTGTGACAGGAACGACAGAAGCCGCCAAGAGACTCTATCGATACTTCCGCAACAACTATGGCAAGAAGATAATGTCGAGCGTGATGGCCGACGTGGCCTGGAACAACAAATGTGCGGATAACATCAAGAAGAACATCTCCGGCAAATGGCCTGCCATGAACTGCTATGACTTCATTCATATACAGGTGCCCGACGGCAACGGCTGGATTGACTACTCCAACATTACGCCCGTGACCGAATGGGCGGATGCGGGTGGCATCGTTCAACTGATGTGGCACTTCAATGTCCCTAAGAGTGAGGACACTACAGTCGGCACAAATGGTAGCGGAGTAACATGTTCTCCGAGTGAAACCACCTTCAAGGCCTCCAATGCCCTGAAAGACGGCACATGGGAAAACAAGTATTTCTATGCCCAGATGGATCGGGTCATTGCCGTCATCCTGAAACTTCAGGAGGCTGGTATCGCCGCTACATGGAGACCTTTCCACGAGGCAGCGGGAAATGCCACTGCCAAGCAACAGGCCGATTGGACCAAGGCATGGTTCTGGTGGGGTCACGACGGTTCGGAGACTTTCAAGAATCTCTGGATTGCTATGTTCGACTACTTCAGGCAGAAGGGTGTCAACAACCTCATCTGGATCTGGACAACCCAGAACTACAACGGTGATAGCAGCAAATACGACCAAGACACCGACTGGTATCCTGGCGACAACTATTGCGACATGGTAGCCCGCGACCTCTACGGCTACACAGCAGCGCAGAATGCACAGGAGTTCAAGGAGATACAGGCCTCCTACCCCAACAAGATGGTGGTGCTCGGCGAATGTGGCTGGGACAGCAGCAATAAGACGGGCAAGCCGCAGGGCGATATCATAGAATGCTGGAATGCCGGCGCCAAGTGGGGACACTTCATGGTATGGTATGACAGCAATGCCGGTAACAAATCTGGTACGATGGTCAGCGACGCGTGGTGGTCGTCAGCCATGAAGAAAGCCAATGCCGACATCGTCATCACCCGTTCACAAGTAAAATCCTAAATAAGCAAAGGGAGCGCGATTGTGCTCCCTTTGCTTATCTCTACATCGTGGCCGTCAGGAAGGTGGCGTTTCCGAAAATATAAAGGATATTCTCGCAAGCAGGGACCAATATGGTCTCACCCTGTCGGATGTGGATGCCATTGATATTGGCTTCTCCCCAGAGACACATCACAATGATAAAAGAATCACAGTGGAAGTCCACCTGCTGTGCTACCTGAACGACCACGCGATGAACCACGAAATAGGGACAATTGATAAGTTGGCTGGTAGGCTTTGTCGAGTCATATGATGTGCGATACTCCGGCCATACCTGATAATCTATGGCATCACGGGCTTGCTCAATATGCAACTCTCGCGGATTGCCATGCGCATCCTTGCGCCCAAAGTCATAGACACGGTAGGTGATATCACTGGTCTGCTGAATTTCGGCCAGGAAGTTACCGGCTCCAATGGCATGCAGACGTCCAGCAGGAAGGAAATAGAGGTCACCCTCATGAGCCTCATGGGTAGCAAGGACATCCTGCATGGGTGAATGTCCGTTGACGGGTTCGGTAACAGCAAGTTGTTCATAGTCTTCAGGGGTGATACTCTTCGATAAACCTGCATAGATTTTCGAACCTACATCGCTCTTGATAATATACCACATCTCCGTCTTACCGGCACAGCCGTGCCGCTCCATGGCCAATTTGTCATCAGGATGTACCTGTACAGAAAGATCCTGGCGAGAGTCGATAAATTTCACTAACAGCGGGAACTGGTTGCCGAAACGCTTGTAAACCTTCTGCCCTATCAGCAGTCCTTTGTATTTGTCGATGAGTTCGGTAAGGTTCATGCCCACGTCCACATCATCAACAAGACCGCGCTCCACAGCAATGCTCTCATGACCTGGCACACCACTGATTTCCCAACTCTCACCGATATTAGGTTGCGCAGTATAGATGCCCTTAAAAGGAGCAATCTGATAGCCCCCCCAGATGGTAGTCTTGAGATAGGGTTCAAACTTATAAGGTTTCATTCCTTTTGCTTACGAGTTGTTTGTTCTTTTCAATCAGTCTCTTGATTGTTTCCACACTGGCACTGGTGGTCAGCCTGTCTTCGGGCGTATTCATGCAATAATCAATGAGACGGTCGACAGAAGATACTGCCACATGTAGGCGTGTATCGGCCGAAGCATAGTAGATGAGTACACGACCATCATCATCTTTAACCCATCCATTTGAAAAAGCCACGTTCATCACGTCGCCCAGATACTCATCACACTCAGGCACGAGAAAATAGCCACCAGGACGGGCAATGACACGAGTAGGATCGTCGAGTGCTGTCATATACATATATAACACGTAACGCAGGCCATCGGCAGTACCGCGCACACCATGTGCCAGATGCAGCCAGCCCTTGGGGGTCTTGATGGGATGTGGTCCCTCGCCGTTCTTCACCTCGGTGATGGTGTGATAGTGACGGGCGTTGATAATCTTTTCTTCCTTCACCTCTGCATGGGTGATATCATCCACAAGAGCCCAGCCAATACCACCACCAGAGCCGGTGTCGATAAAACCATCCTGAGGACGTGTATAGAAGGCATACTTCCCATCGACGAACTCAGGGTGCAACACCACGTTACGCTGCTGACTCTTGGCTTTCAGGTCAGGCAAACGTTCCCAGGTTTTCATATCCTTGGTACGGGCAATACCCGCTGTAGCCGTAGCGGCAGAAAGATTCCCAGGCTGTGAGTCATCATGGCGTTCAGCACAGAACACACCATAAATCCAACCGTCCTCATGCTGAGTGATACGCATATCATAAACATTAGTGGCAGGAACCACATCATCGGGCATAGTCACAGGTTCTTCCCAAAAACGGAAATTGTCTATTCCATTGGGCGATTCCGCCACAGCGAAGAAACTCTTACGGTCAGCACCCTCTACACGGCATACCAACAGGTAGCGGCCGTTAAATTTGATGGCGCCGGCATTCAACACAGCGTTCATCATGATGCGCTGCATCAGAAAGGGATTGTCCTGTTCTGAGAAATCATAGCGCCATTCCAATGGCGTATGCTCAGCCGTCAACACGGGATAGCGATACTTCTCGTAGATGCCATTCTGTGAAAAACGGAATGTGCCAAAACTGCCATTTGCCGTTGTTATCGGTTCGTTCTTGCGCGTCAGCAATTCCTCGTGCTGCTGATACAAAGCCTTTGTTTTCTGTTCAAATGTAGTCATTACATCAATACAATTTGAGTTAGTGATTATATCCGGGTGCAAAGGTACAGGATTTCGGGCAAAAGGAAATGCACAATTTTTGCGAATGTTGATACTATATCATCTGGAATCTCAGACTATTATCTTTGTCTTCTGGTATTTCTCGCGAAACTCGGTAGGAGTACAACCTTTGCGACTGCGGAAAAGGCGGTTGAAGTTACTCAAGTTGTTGAAGCCACAACTCCAGCAAATCTCACTGATACTGTCGATGGTGTCGACCAGTCGACGGGCTGCCTGACCCAAGCGGATGTCTATGATATACTCAGAGAGGTTCCTGCCCGTGCGCAACTTGAAAAAGCGGCTGAAAGCAGAGGGTGACATGGCAACAAGGTCGGCCAATTGGTCCAATCGCAGGTCATCGTTGATATGTTTGTTGATATAGTCCTTCACCTTCAGTACACGACGCGACTCGCTGCTTACCGCAACCTTTGCAAAAGTGGAGGAAGCCAGTTCATGTGCATCGTCGAACTTCGACAACTCATAGAGGATATAGAACCATTCTTGAGCCATCAGAAACTTATCTTCAATAGAAACCAGATTGACCAAACGCTGATATACTGTCATGATTGCTTGTCGGGAGAATGCCAAACCATGCTTGGCGCGCATCATCATCTGATAGATGCTCTTGTAGGGATTCGTATGGAAGGGGGAGCGTTCTTCCTCGAAATAAATATTGAACTGTACTGTTATCTCATGGATGTCATTACTTTGGCACTCGTGTTGCTCCCAGACATGTTCAAGTTCCGGACTAGTGATGAGCACCAGGTCTATATCACCGATAACTTCGCTACAATCTCCAACCACGCGACGTGCTCCTGCTGCATTTTCCAAAAAGTTCAACTCCATCACATCATGACAATGAATGGGGAAGTCGAATTCCTTTTTGTGACGGTCAGCCACATACATAAAATCACGCTCGCCCAAAGGTGTAATCTCACGTAATACCTTCGTTTCCATTTCTTTGGTTTTCGTTTGAGGAAGGTGGTGGCCCTGGTATCAGTCAGCCCTGGTAGGATTGGCGGCACATCCTCCCTTTACTTGATGAACTTCTTTCCCTTTTGGATATATATGCCTTTAGATGGACTGGTTATTCGCTGACCTCTAAGGTTGTAAATGGCACCATCGGAGTTCTGATTAATAATAGCATCGTTTATTCCTGAAGAGCCAGATTTTTTCAACTCAACTTTAGTAACTACAATGCCGTTGCCTTGAAAGAGGATGCCCTTTTTCTTTATATTAGTAAATGTTGAAGTATCGAATGTGAATTGGGTCACATGCTCTGTTCCATCTTCAGTGTTATAATAGTCTCCAGGATTGAAATCAGAATCAAACTCTTTGCCATCAACATAAATCTTAATCTTACTTGACCAATCGGCATACCAGAACTGGAACATACCGTAGTCTTCAACATGTTTCTGTTTATAGGATACCTCTACGACGGCATTATCTTCCATGTTGGTAAAGTTTGATGCTGCAACGGTAATGGCTGTACCCCATGCCAACATCTGTTCACCTTCAAAGATTGTTGTACTGGCATTAGGGTCTTTTGTAGGGTATTTGCCCTCAAAGTCACTTCCGTGATAAGCCTTGGCAATACGTTTTGCAAGATCTGCCTGATTGAATGCGGGAATGCTGCGGAATGAACCATCTGAAAGGCCCATCCAGTATATCGTTGCGATGTTCAAAGCCTTTGCCTGTTTTACAAAGTCCTCGACAAACAGTAGCATAAGACTTCTGCGTGCATCGTAATCAGTCTCTTTTGCGTCAACATTCGATGTTCCCCATTCGCCAATGATAACAGGTATTCCCTTAGAAACAAAGTTGGTATTCAAACCATCCATCAATTCTTTTGTCTCAGACTTGATGTAAGTAATGGTTTTGTCGCTATTGCCATTTACGATGCTTGGGTATGCATGAACCTCAACGGCAATGTGATTTTTTTCTCCTGTGGGAACTGTTAGTTTAGTAAGAGGCTCCTTAAGGTGAGTATTCCAAGTTCCAGAACCATTTGCTGCAGCGTAGGTGTTAATGATCAGATTGCGCTGAGCATTATTTCCGCCTGAGGCACGAACGACATTCACAAAACTCTTGACATAACTATTGAGGGCGTTATAAGCAGAAGTTGCAATAGTAGCATCATACTGGCCACTGGCAGAGAAAGATGCGAAACACCACGAGTTCAACTTGTCGAGCATCTCGTTGTAACTCTCAAAAAGCAACTTGTTATTGTAATCCTTAAATGTTTCTGCAATCTGTTTCCAAAGAAACTCAAACCTTTCCTTGTTGGCTTTGTAGTTGTCTTCGTCGGCGTGTATCCAGTGTGCTCCTGTTAATACGCCATTACTATAACTGTCGGCACCTGTATCATGATGCACATTGATGATGCAGTAGAGGTCTTCGTCGATCACATAGTCAACAACCTCTTTTACGCGGGCCATCCATTCTGCGTTTACGTTTCCGTCTTTATCCAAATGGTTATACCATGTTACTGGTACACGGATGGTTCCGAAACCTGCTTCCTTCATCATCTTGATGAGTTCTTTTGTGGCTTTTGGTTGTCCCCAACAGGTCTCTGATTCCAAACCTTGCTGACCCCAATAGTTTGCATCAGTGATGTCTATAACTTTTTGGACGTTAGCATCGAGGGTATTACCCAGGTTCCAACCCACTCCCATATTCTTCACGGCCTCTTTAGCCGTCTCAAAATCTGCTGCCTCTGCATGGCATATTACCATAAGAAGCATACTAGTCATTAAAGTTATTAGTTTTCTCATATCAATATTGTTTAGAATTATTTAATTATTTCAGAAAGAAAGTCTTGGTGACAAGGCCTTTGTAAGTGTTGATAGTGAGGCGGACGGAGTCGGCCTCAATCTGAGAAGTCAGGATACTGGCATAGACCTGAGAGGAATAATATTCAGGAATGCCTGCCTGATCATGATAGAGTCGGAGACAACAGGTGCGGGTGGCATCCGGGTGCGTCATAATGGTGTCCTGAATGACATGAAGTGTTTGAGTAGCCTTATCATCGTCTGTCGTCCCAGTCATCAGGAAAAAACTCAAATTCAGGTATTTACCCGTCTTGCTCAACCAGGCACTTTCAAATTTCACGGGGTCGGTCTTCATCTCCTTTTTCAGTTCTGATATAGGAGTAACCTTTGGACAAGGCACCAATCCAATTGAAATGGGTTCAGCAGCATACTTGCCACTACCCTCCTCCACCTTATTATAATATAATATACAGCGATAGATGGAATCTGCTGTTGTCACCCACTTGGTGGTAAATGCCTTGGTAATAGAGAACTGCTCACCATCATCAGTAGTGATCTGGTCTATTTCCTTCTGTGCATTAGCCCGCGCCTCCACAAGGTCAGCCCGCATGAGAGAATACTTCCCCTCACCTTTCTCGTAGGCATCCTGTGTGCAAGATGAATAAGAAATGAGACATGAGATATAAGAAATGATGAATACAATGAGGCGGAGGAGTCTTTTCATTGGGCAGCGAGTT
>JAFZNI010000118.1 GCA_017551005.1 Prevotella sp. | reverse complement strand
GTAGCCGGATGGATGGGGGGCATCGGTTTGTTGGGCATGTCTGCCTGAATGTTGTACCACTGTGTTGGGATCTCACTCTCTTGGAGGATGAATTTCTTTTGTTTAGCCATGATTTTAAGTTTTTGGGATTAAGATATCCGCTGCAAAGGTAATATATTTAATTGAGAATGGAGAATGGAGAATTGAGAATTTTTAAGAATTTTGTTTTTTTTGCAAAAGACTCTCCATAAACTCCTTGGGCTGAATGCCAAATTTTTTCTTGAAACAGGTGGAGAAGTACTTCGGATCCTGGAAGCCGACGTTGTAGGCGAGGTCGCTGACGCGCAGGCTGGGATTGGACTCGGCCAGTCGGTAGGCTTCCTTCATGCGGATGTCGCGGATGAAAGTGCTGACGTTCATGCCGGTGATGGCGCGCAGTTTGTTGTAGAGCGTAGAAGGACTGGCTCCCATGTCGGCGGCAAAGGCGTCGCGGTCGTAGTCGGCATCGTCCAGATGGTTGTGTACGCAGGTCATCGCCCTCTTCAGGAATTCCTGTTCCGGGGTGGGGGCATCTTCTTTCTCGATGTCCTCATTGGATTTCAGGGTGAATTCCTGCTGGGCGCGCTTGCGGTTTTCGATGATATTGTCGATGCGCAGTTTGAGGTCGCTCAGACGGAACGGCTTCGTCAGGTATTCGTCGGCACCGATGCGGAGGGCTTCCTGCTGGTCTTCAGCCTGTGTCTTCGCCGTGAGGAGGATGATGGGCAGATGCTTGTAGTTGTCATCCTCCTTGATGACCTGTGTCAGTGTCAGACCATCCATCTCGGGCATCATCACGTCGGAAACGATGAGGTCGAGGTCTGTCTGGTGGATGATGTCGAGGGCCTCCTTGCCATTGGGGGCTGCATATACGCGGTAGTGTGACCTCAGCATGTGCTGCATCAGCATGAGCAGTTCCAGGTTGTCCTCGACAATAAGGATTTTGTAGGCATCCTCATCGTCTGTATCATCCATGAAGGCCTCCTTGTTGACGTTGGGGACATCTGGCTTGAAGTCGATGATGGCATTTTTGGGGATGTTGAAGTCTATCTTGTGCTCCTCGTCGATCTGTTCGGCCTTGAAGGCTTCCTTGGTGATGGGCAGGCTGAGGGTGAAGGTGGTGCCGCGACCTTCCTCGCTCTCGCACTCGATGGTGCCGTTGTGCAGATAGACGAGGTCGCGCGTCAGGGCCAGTCCCAGACCTGTTCCGATGGTCTTGTGGCGACGGTATTCGCCATCGTAGAAGCGTTCGAAGAGGTGCTTCATCTTCTCTTTGGGGATGCCGCTGCCCGTATCGCGTACCTTAATATATATATAGTCATAGTTCCGACTGGTGTGTGCATCGAGGCTTACCTCACCCTGTTCTGTGTATTTGGCGGCATTGGAGAGCAGGTTGTAGATGATCTTGTCGAGTTTGTCGGTGTCGATCCACCCCATCATGCTCTGGGGTGTACAGTTGATGGTGAAGGTCAGGTTCTTCTTCGTCATCAACGGCTCCAGACAGAGGGCCGTGTTGTGGATGTACTGCATGACATCGCCGTTGGCCACCTTCAGTTTCAGTTCTCCCGCCTGCGACTTGCTGGTCTCCAGGATCTGTTGCAGCAGCCTGACCATTCGTTGGATGTTCATCTGCATCATGTCGTAGTCGTGGGGATGCTGCGGGGCCTCCTCACGCAGATGGTCTACCGATGCGGAGATAACGGTAAGCGGGGTGAGCAGTTCGTGGGTGATGTTGGTGAAGATTTGTCCCATCTGCAGACGCTGTCTGATCTTGGCATTGCGACGATGCACCTCTCTTCCGAGGAAGAAAGCGGCTGCACCAATGGCAATGATGATGATTAACAGTATAATCTGCAGGTTCATGTTGATTCATTTTGTTGGCGCAAAAATAAGAAAAAAACTCGAAAATGCGATATTTTATCGACGAAAAGTGCATTTTTGACGATAAATAAGTGGAAAAATCGTGAATTTGGGTCGAATTTCCGTGAATTAACGCATTTTCTACCTTTAATAATAATAAGTCAACCTACTTTTCTTTTTAATGTATTACTTTTGCATCAGAAAAGATTTTTAATGGTTAAGGTTTATGGTTGATTAATTTAGTTTTTTAAAGTTAACAAGAAAAAGGCTCGTTGTGAAACGGGCCTTTTTCAATTCTATGAATCCTGTAAAAAATACGCTATCTGTTTAATAGGAATCGTTCTGCTTCGATGGCTGCTTGACAGCCGGAGCCTGCGGCTGATATCGCCTGACGGTAGACGGGGTCGGCACAGTCGCCAGCCACGAATACGCCAGGGATCTTTGTCTTGGGGGTACCGTCAATCTTCTTCAGGTAACCTGTCTCGTCGGTATCGAGCCATTCCTTGAAGATATCCGTGTTGGGCTTGTGACCGATGGCGAGGAAGAAACCGTCGATGGCGATATCCACCAACTCTTCGTCGGGCTCACCCTTACGCTTCACAAGATGGGCACCTTCCACACCGTTGTCACCGAAGAGTCCGATGGTGTTATGCTCGAAGAGTATCTCGATGTTCTCAGCCTCCTTTACCCGCTGCTGCATGACCTGTGAGGCACGGAGGAAAGGCTTGCGCACAATCAGGTAGACCTTCTTTGCTAGACCAGACAGGTAAAGGGCATCCTCACAGGCCGTATCACCACCGCCAACGACGGCTACGGTCTTCTTACGGTAGAAGAATCCGTCGCAGGTGGCACAGGCAGAGACGCCCTGACCATTATATTTACGCTCGTCGTCGAGACCGAGGTACTTGGCGGAGGCTCCTGTGGCGATGATCACGGTATCGGCCTCGATCTCTGTACCGTCTTCTGCCGTGCAGAGATAGGGGGCCTTTGAAAAGTCTACCTTCACAATCTCACCGTCGCGGATGTCCGTGCCGAAACGCTCGGCCTGTTCACGTAGATCCATCATCATCTGGTTTCCGTCCACGCCCTGCGGATAGCCTGGGAAATTCTCTACCTCGGTGGTCTGTGTCAACTGTCCGCCTGGCTGCATCCCGCTATATTCTATCGGACTGAGGTTGGCTCTTGAGGCATAAATGGCAGCGGTATACCCTGCGGGCCCGCTGCCTATAATCAAACACTTGGTTTTTTCCATTACTTTAAAAGGGCTTCAATCTGCTTCTCAATGTTCTCGATTTTCTCTGTGGGCTCGAAACGGGCTACAACCTGCCCCTTCTTGTTGATAAGGAATTTGGTGAAGTTCCACTTGATATCGGGCTTCTGCTGGTAGTCGGGGTCGGCCTTCGACAGCATATCGTCGAGGATGTGGGCAATGGGGTGCTCCATATCCCAACCGGCAAAGCCCTTCTCGTTTTGCAAGAACTTAAACAGGGGGTCTGCGTCATCACCGTTTACCTTGATCTTCTTGAAACGCGGGAATTCTGTGCCGAAATTCAGTTTGCAGAACTCGTGAATGCTCTCGTCAGTGCCTGGTGCCTGCTGACCGAACTGGTTACAGGGGAAGTCGAGAATTTCGAAACCCTCGGCGTGATATTTCTTGTAGAGGGCCTCCAGTTCGTCGTACTGAGGGGTGAAGCCGCACTTTGTGGCGGTATTCACGATGAGCAACACTTCATTGGCGTATTCCTTGAGGGATACGTCCTTGCCTTTTCTGTCCTTGACAGAGAAATCATAAATGGTTTTCATTTGCTATTATAAATAATGTATAGTTTCTGCGGGTACAAAGATAAGAATTTTATTTGGCATTAACAAATAAAACACAAAAAAAATGCGCCAAAGGCATATGCAACTACCTTTGACGCACTTTTTAGTCTGTTGTGGATATTATTTACTTCTTCGCAGCCTTGACTTTCAGTCGAGCCTGCTCACGCTCGATAAACTGAAAGCAGGCTTTCGTTTATTCTCACTTCTTCGCAGCCTTACCGTAGCGGCTCATGAACTTATCGACACGACCTGCGGTGTCAACGAGTTTGCTCTTACCAGTATAGAACGGGTGAGAGGTACTGGAGATTTCGACTTTTACCACTGGGTAAGTTTCGCCTTCGAATTCCACTGTGTCATTCGTCTTTGCTGTGGACTTCGAGAGGAACATATCGCCGTTGGACATGTCCTTGAACACGACGGGGCGATAGTTTTCTGGATGAATT
>JAFZNI010000012.1 GCA_017551005.1 Prevotella sp. | reverse complement strand
GGCGCGGAGAGCATCATGCCCATGCGCACACCGTCGGCACCGAACTTCTCGATGAGCTCGATGGGGTCGGGGCTGTTGCCTAACGACTTCGACATCTTCCGGCCGAGCTTGTCGCGGACGATACCCGTGAAATAGACATTCTTGAAGGGGAAGGTGCCCATGTACTCCTCGCCTGCCATAATCATACGGGCCACCCAGAAGAAGATGATGTCGGGAGCCGTCACGAGGTCGGAGGTGGGGTAGTAGTACTTGATCTCCTCGTTGCCGGGGTTGTTGATGCCGTCGAAGAGCGATACGGGCCAGAGCCATGAGGAGAACCAGGTATCGAGGGCATCCTCGTCCTGACGCAGGTCGCTGAGTTGCAGGTTGGCGTTGCCGCTCTCCTTGCGAGCCAGTTCGAGGGCCTTCTCGGCGTTCTCGGCGACGACGAAGGCTTCGTCGGATTCTCCAGAATTTCCAGACTTTCCGGGATAATAGTACGCTGGAATGCGGTGACCCCACCAGAGTTGGCGGCTGATGCACCAGTCCTGAATATTCTCCAGCCAGTTCTTATAGGTGTTCACGTATTTCTGCGGATAGAAGTGCATCTCACCGTTGAGCACGGGCGGCAGGGCGATGTCGGCAAAGTGCTGCATCTTCAGGAACCACTGCAGGGAGAGGCGCGGCTCGATGGCGGTGTCGGGGTTGCGCTCTGAGTAGCCCACCTTGTTGGTATAGTCCTCGATTTTCTCCATCAGTCCGGCAGCCTGCAGGTCTTTCACGATCTGCTTGCGGCAGTCCATGCGGTCCATGCCGACATAGATGGGACTCTGCTCGGAGATGGTGCCGTCGGGATTGAAGATGTCGATGGTCTCCAGGTTGTGGGTCTTACCCAACATATAGTCGTTGGTGTCGTGGGCGGGAGTGACCTTCAGACAACCCGTACCGAACTCGATGTCTACATAACGGTCTTCGATGACGGGGATGACGCGGTTCACCAGGGGCACGATGACCTTGCGGCCCTTGAGCCACTGGTTCTTCGGGTCCTTGGGGTTGATACACATAGCAGTATCGCCCATGATAGTCTCCGGGCGGGTGGTGGCCACAACGGCGTAGTAGCCCTTCTCGTCCTTGTGGATGATATTGCCGGATTCTTCCGGATTCTCTGGGATTTCTAGATTCTCTGGATCTGCCACATAGTATTTCAGATGGAAGAGGTGGCTCTGCTCCTCCTTATAGATCACCTCCTCGGTGGAGAGGGCGGTGAGCGCCTTCGGATCCCAGTTCACCATGCGCAGACCACGGTAGATGAGGCCTTTGTTATAGAGATCGACAAACACCTTGATGACGCTCTCGCTGCGGGTTTCGTCCATCGTGAAGGCGGTGCGGTCCCAGTCGCAGGAAGCACCCAGGCGGCGCAACTGCTTCAGGATGATACCGCCGTGTTCGTGAGTCCAGTCCCAGGCATGCTCGAGGAACTGTTCCCGGGTGAGGTCGCGCTTCTTGATGCCCTGTTCTGCGAGTTTCTTGACCACCTTAGCCTCCGTAGCGATAGAGGCATGGTCGGTGCCTGGTACCCAACAGGCATTTTTCCCCTCCATACGGGCACGGCGCACGAGGATGTCCTGAATGGTGTTGTTGAGCATGTGGCCCATGTGGAGCACTCCCGTCACGTTGGGCGGTGGAATCACGATGGTGTAGGGTTCGCGTCCGTCGGGCTTACTTGAGAAAAGTTTGTGGTCCAGCCAGTACTGGTACCATTTGCCTTCGACCTCTTTTGGGTCGTATTTGCTTGCTAATTCCATATATTTGTTTGTTATTTCTATGCTGAAAAATGGCAAAATCTAAAAAAATCGCTGCAAAATTAGTAAAATTCCACCGAAAAGTAGTATCTTTGCCCCAATAATTTAAGTTTATGCACACAAAAGAAGAAAAAATGCAGGCTTTCGGACGCTTTCTCGACGTGTTGGACGCGTTGAGAGCCAATTGTCCGTGGGATAAGAAACAGACGAACGAGAGCCTGAGACCAAATACCATCGAGGAGACCTACGAACTCTGCGATGCCCTCATCAAAAATGACATCCACGATATCTGCAAGGAGTTGGGCGATGTGCTGCTGCATATCTGCTTTTATGCGAAGATTGCCGAGGAAAAAGAGCAGTTTGATATGGCGGATGTCTGCAATGCGCTGACCCGAAAGATGATTAGCCGCCATCCCCATGTCTATCATCCCTCGCAGATTGATGCCGAGGATCCCAAGCCCCTGCCCTTTGTGCCTAATGACCTAGGCAATCCTAGGGATGTCCTAGGTGATCCTAGGGATGCTGGTAATCCTAAGCCCACTACCGTCTCGCAGGTCTTGGAGAACTGGGAGCAGATCAAACTGAAGGAGAAGGATGGCAATGAATCGGTGCTCTCTGGGGTTCCTGAGGCCTTGCCGAGTCTGATCAAGGCCTACCGTATCCAAGACAAGGCCCGAAATGTGGGCTTCGACTGGGAACAGAAAGAGGATGTATGGAAGAAGGTGCATGAGGAACTCGACGAACTGGAAGTGGAATTGAACAAGGAGGATAAGGAAAACTCGACGAAGGAATTGGGTGATTTCCTCTTTTCCGTGATTAATGCCGCCCGACTTTACAAGTTGAATCCCGACAACGCTTTGGAGATGACAAACCGCAAGTTTATTGATCGTTTCAACTATATAGAGGCGCATAGCATCAAGATTGGTAAACCATTAAAAACCATGTCTTTATCCGAAATGGATGAACTATGGAATGAAGCAAAGAAAGTTTTAAAAAATTAATCATAAAGGATATGAAGAAATTAGCATTTTTCGGAATGATTGCTGCCTTCGTCATGACGATGGGCAGTTGCGGTGGCGGCGCTCAGCAGCCACAGCAGGCAATGGAAGAAGAGACTGATTCTGTGGAGGACTACATGCCCTTCGATCAGACCATTTATGGCCTTTGCGGTAACGGTACAGCCATGAACACCCTTCAATTGCTGACAGACAATGGTGACACGCTGAACTTGGATATGACCAACGCCCAGGAAAACGGTCAGGTGTTTGGTGGCCTGCAGGCCGGTGACCGTATGGCCGTTCTGCCAAACAAGGCCAAGACTGAGGCTGTGATTGTCATTAACCAGAACACTCTTTTGGGTGACTGGGTGATGCCGAATCCCATCGACGGCAGTTCTGAGGTGGGTATCCGCATCAAGGAAGGCGGTGTGGCTGAGAGCATCGACCAGAGCAGCATCATCTACAAGACCTGGAAGATTTTCAATGGTAAGTTGGAAATCCTTTCCCAGCGTGAAGGCGGCGGTGATATGGAGGAAGTGAATCTCTATGAGATTCTCCTGTTAGGAGCCGACTCTCTGGTGTTCAAGACCAGTGGGGTGGAGAAACAAGACGAGGAGACTTTCGAGTACAGCCGTTGGAAAGAGAAGCCGGCAATGGATCTGCATGGCCTGCAACTGGAAGACAGCAGCGACGAGTTCCGTATCGACCATTAACCATTGTTGAGGGTTGGAACCGTTTAAGGTACATATCTTAGGGTGTGGAAGTGCGCTTCCCACCCTTCGTCATTCTGCGTCGTCGCAGGTTGTGGAGGTGCGTGACAAGGTGCTGATGCTCGACTGTGCCGAGGGTACCCAGATGCAACTTCGCCGTTGTCGGGTTCGTTTTACGAAACTGAGTCATGTCTTCATCACCCATCTGCATGGCGACCATTGCTTTGGCCTTATTGGTATGATATCAACCTTTGGCCTTTTGGGGCGCACGGCAACCCTCCATATCCATGCGCCTCAGGAACTTGGCCCGATGCTTCAGAATCAGATCGACTTCTTTACCCACGACCTTGGGTATGAGATAGAGTTCCTTCCTGTGGATACGACTAAAAATGCGATTGTCTACGAGGACCGTAGTGTGACGGTGGAGACCATTCCCCTGCAGCATCGCATGCCAACCTGTGGTTATCTGATTCGTGAGAAACAGGGACAGCCGCATATTCGTCGGGAGATGATGGACTTTTACCATATTCCCACCAGTCAGGCGAACAATATCAAGAACGGTGCTGACTGGACCACTGCCGATGGCGAGGTGATTCCCAATGCCCGTCTGGTGAAGTCGGCTGACCCTCCCCGTAGTTATGCCTATTGTACCGATACCCGCTATATTCCGACTCTGCACGAATTGTTGAAGGGAGTCAATACGCTCTACCATGAGAGTACCTATGGCGAGGACCGCATCCAATCGGCGGAAAAGTATTGGCATTCGACGGCCCGTCAGGCAGCGTTAGTGGCCAAGGAAGCCGGGGTGGGGAAGTTGTTGCTGGGCCATTACAGTTCACGCTACGAAGATGAGAATGTGCTGCTTGAAGAGGCGAAAAAAGTCTTCGAGAATACCTATTTGACCAACGAAATGGCTGTTTTTGATGTCTAAATAGTATTTTTTGCCTTAAAAATTTGGTTGTTTCACGGAAAAACACTATCTTTGCACAAATTATAGACTATTGCGTATGACAAAGCGTATACTCATTATATCGTTCACGATGGCTTTATCCTGCCTCGTTCCCGTTTCTGCCAATGCGGCTCCTGCCTATTTTGCAGGTGTTATGGAAATGGCTGTGGAACAGGATGTCACTATTACTTTCAGTGATGGTTTCCTGTCCGTGATTGGTGCGGAAGGACAGACATTGGAGGTTGTCTCCCTGACTGGAAAGAAGATCATGGATGTGAAGGTGGAAAGTCCTGCACAGAAGATAGAACTTAATATTCCGAAAGGGTGCTACATTGTGAAGGTTGGCAAGGTTGTGCGCAAGATCTCCGTTCGATAGCATGTTTGCTTGTTGTGTCTTGCGTGCTCCTGGCTTCCTGCGTTGAAGGAAACCGAGAGCCTACTGAGGCAGACCGTTCAGCATTCGGTACTTTTGTTGATTCGATGGACACTTCTCTCCAAGGGAAGTGGTTTGATCGTATGGGGGTGTCGTCTGATGCCGACTCTCTGTTGTCTGTCTTGCTTCGTGAACTGCCGGCCAATGGTCTTGATACCGCCGCTTTCAACATCCACCAGATAGCCGAGGACTTAAGGATAGTGCATCTTCTAGCCTTCGATTCTGTCGGGGTGAGTATCAATGAGGTGCTGCCCCGCCTCGATTCCCTGCTGTCGAAAGCATACATCAGTTATGTCACAGGTCAGCGCTATGGTTTTGTGCAGCCCGAAAAACTATTCAACTCCCTGAATATGAAGGCTGATAATTCGGGCTATGCCCGTCTTTTCGATGAAGAGGTGAAAAAGCCGGATTCGAGGGAAGCAGAGCAGAAACTGGTGTCGGATGAAAGGATGAACTATCTCTCTGCCTCTCACCCGGAGGGTTATGTTTATAAGGCTTTACAGAGACAATTGGCGCAGACCACTGATAAGGACCAACGCCACAAGATTGCCGTCAATATGGAACGTTGTCGTTGGCAGATGAAACGGCCTGATGAGACGGATCGTATGGTGCTGGTGAACATCCCCTCCCAGCAACTATGGGCGGTGTCTCCTGATTCTGTACTCGATATGCGCATCTGTTGTGGAGCCACGACCAACAAGACCCCCTTGCTGCATAGTGCCATTAGTTATATGCAGGTCAATCCAGAGTGGATCATTCCCCAAAACATTGTCAAGACCGATGTGGCTCATCATGGAGGTGACTCGGCCTATTTCGCCCGTCACAGATACTATATCGTAGAACGCAGTTCCGGCGATACGTTGAATCCTGCAGAGGTCTCTTCTGGTGAGATGTTGTCTGGCCGTCTGCGTATCGGACAGAAGGGTGGGGCCGGTAACTCTCTGGGGCGTATTGTTTTCAGGTTCCCGAACAACTTCTCTGTCTATCTTCATGATACCAATAATCGGGGTGCTTTCAACAGGGACAGGCGTACCCTCTCGCATGGCTGTGTCCGTGTGCAGAAACCTTTCGACTTGGCGTGCTTCCTATTGCCCGATGCAGATGAGTGGACCAAAGACCGTTTGCGCATATCAATGGACATCCGCCCAGAGACCGAGAGAGGACATATCTATGTGCGAGAACATGCCGGTGACCCGAAGCCTTTCCGTCTGATGTCCTATCAGGACGTGACCCCCAAGGTGCCCTTATACATTATTTATTATACAGCCTATCCTAATCCCAAGACAGGGGAAGTGGAACTGTGGCCCGACCTCTATGGCTACGACCAGGCCATCAGTCGTGAGATGGGCTCTATCCTATTGTAGAAAAGAAAACAAATGGACAAGAATAGCGACCAGCAGATCAAGGAACTTCTTTCGAATCCCGATACCCAGCGTAGAGGATTTGAGATGATGGTACGCCAATACAGCGAACAGTTGTACTGGCAGGTGCGACGTATTGTTCTTACCCATGAAGATTCTAATGATGTGTTGCAGAATGCCTTTATCAAGGCATGGAACGGTCTTGGCTCTTTTCACGGCGACTCCAAGGTGATCACCTGGGTGTCGCGCATTGCCATCAACGAGAGTCTCGACTTCGTGCGCCGTCAGAAAAATATGTCTCTTGTCAGCACCGACGATGATGAGTCTTGTGTGGCCAATACCCTGATGGCCGACGACTATTTCGATGGTGATGAGACAGAGGCGCAGTTGCAGGAAGCCATTGCCGGATTGCCTGAGGTGCAGCGTACAGTCTTTACCTTACGCTACTATGATGAGATGAAATATAGCGAGATGAGTCAGTTGCTGAATACCTCGGAAGGTAGCCTGAAAGCCTCCTATCACATCGCCGTCAAAAAGATTTCTGAATTTTTTAAGTCACATGATTAAACCTTTTAGATTATGATACGTCAAACGAGTATGGAAGAAGAAAAGTATCTCATAGAAAGAGTCGGTAAGCAGAATCCTTTCAAGGTTCCTGAAGGTTACTTTGACACGTTGGCAAGCCAGGTTATGGCGAAGGTCGACGCTGAAAAGGGTGCCCAGGTCGTGGAGATAAGGAAAGCGAAAAAGGCCAAAACAGTATGGCTGCGTCCTCTTCTCTATGCTGCTGCCTGTGGGTGTGTTTTGTTCGTCAGTGTTGCATCGTACCTGTCGCATGAAGACCAGTCGATGGCTGCACCTACTACTGAGAATGCGGTGGCCGTTCAGACAATGGATTACTATTCCTTTGACGAGGCCGCTGACTATGCGATGATTGACAATCAGGAAATCTATGCCTGTCTGTCGTCTGAATATTAATTAATCAAACAAGAGATGAAGAGACTTATCGTTAATTGTCTGGCTGTTGTCTTTGCACTGGGTGCTTGGGCTCAGGGACAGCAGAGGTTCTCTCCTGAGAAATTCCAGGCCGACATGGAGCAGTATATTGCCAAGGAAGCCGGTCTGACTCCTCGGGAAGCCGCTGCCTTCTTCCCTATGTTCAGGGAGATGCAGCAGAAGCAGCGTGCACTTTACAACCAGATGATGGCAGAGTCGAAGATCAAGCCAGCAGACGAGAAAGCCTGCAAGAAAGTGATTCAAAAGCGGGATCAGGTCGAGTTGGAGTTGAAGAGCATTCAGCAGACTTATCACAACAAGTTCCTCAGCGTGCTTCCCGCCTCGAAAGTTTTTGATGTCATCAAGGCTGAGGACCAGTATCATCGCGGGCTGTTCCGTAACTGGGGCAGAAATCCGATAGGCAACCCAATGGGTGGTAATCCTATGGGTAACCCTATGGCCCGACCCAGAATGCAACAGGGTAATAGGAAATAGATTAAAACTGCTAGTGTGTGCCGCCGTTCTATATGGAATGGCGGCATTTTTTATGCCAGTTTCGAGTCTTCGAGAATCTTCGGACAGAGAGAAGCCAATTCACATTTCTCGCAATGGGGCTTGCGTGATGTGCAGACATATCGTCCGTGCAGCAGTAGCCAATGGTGGGCATCAGGGATATCCGCCTCTGGGATATGTTTGGTCAGCGCCATCTCCACCTTATAAGGCGTATTGTCGCGCTTGCTGACAAGTCCTAACCGATGGGCCACTCGATAGACGTGTGTATCTACTGCCAGTGTCGATTTCCCAAAGGCAACACTCTGGATTACATTTGCCGTCTTTCTTCCCACGCCAGGCAGGTCCAGTAACAGGTTCATGTCCGAAGGCACCTCTCCATTGTGTTTCTCCACCAGTGCTCGTGCCATCTTCACTAAGTGCTCTGCCTTTGCATTCGGATACGATACACTTCGGATGTACTCAAATACATCCTCTGGCTCTGCCATCGCCATTGCCTTTGCATCCGGATAGCGCCTGAACAGTTCTGGTGTCACCTGATTGATTCGCTTGTCCGTACACTGCGCACTTAATATGACTGCCACCAGCAACTGAAACACGCTCCCGAACTCCAGTTCAGTATTTACATTCGGCATCTGCTCCCTGAAATGTGCCAGTATCTTCTCAATCCTTGTCATCTGTATTGGTTATAATTGATGCAAAGATAATCTTTTTTTCTGGAATTACTTGCATTATTTACAAAATCTTGCTAACTTTGCCGAAAATTATAAACAGATAGTCTAAAACACCAAGTATGATTAAACAAATTGTGATATCCTTGACGTGTCTGGCTGTGATGCCAGTGTGCGCCCAGAAGGTACCTGTATGGCAGGATCCAACCGTGAATCAACAAAACCGTGAAGTACGTCGTGCCGATTTCTTTGCCTTCGAGAGTGAGGACGCTGCCAGGCAGGGCGATAAGACCAAGTCGTCACGCTATCTCTCGATGGAGGGTATGTGGAAATTCAACTTCGTCAAGAACCATCAGGATGCCCCGAAGGACTTCTTTGATTTGAAGTATGATGACTCGCGGTGGGTTGATTTCCCTGTACCTGGACTCTTCGAACTGAACGGTTATGGCGACAGGATCTACAAGAATGTGGGTTATGCTTGGGGTACGACCTTTAGGAGTAATCCCCCATTTATTGGAGAGACCAACAACTATACGGGTTCTTATCGCAGAACCTTTGAGTTGCCTGCAGAGTGGAAAGGGCAGGAGGTGTTCTTCCATGTAGGCTCAGCCACGAGTAATCTCAGTCTTTGGGTCAATGGCAAGTATGTCGGCTACTCGGAGGATTCGAAGGTGGCAGCGGAGTTCAATATCACCAAATATCTGAAACCAGGCAAGAACCTCGTCGCCATGCAGATTATGCGTTGGTGCGACGGAAGTTATCTCGAGGATCAGGATTTCTGGCGCTTTACGGGTATCGCCCGTGAGGTGTATCTCTATGCTGCGCCGAAGGTGCATATCGAGGATTTCTTCATCAATGCTGACCTGAAAAACGACTATCAGGAGGGTTGCTTGTCGGGTGAAGTCAAGATTACCGCAGCAAAAGGCAAGACCATTGATCTGCAGTTGTCAGATCCACAAGGTAAGTTGGTGGAGCAGAGCAGCACTACCTTGCTCAACAATGGCCCATTCACCTTCAGTATAGGTACTATTGGCAAGGTCCTTCCTTGGACGGCAGAGACCCCTAACCTGTATTCACTCATCATGACCTTGAAACAGGGCGACAAGGTGCTCGAGGTGGTGAAACAGCGTGTAGGCTTCCGCCATATTGAGATTAAGGGAGGACAGTTGCTCGTTAACGGTCAACCGATCCTGATCAAGGGCGCCGACCGTCATGAACTCGATCCCGATGGTGGCTATATCGTCTCAGTGGAACGCATGGTTCAGGACATTAAGATTATGAAGCAACTGAATATTAATGCTGTGCGTACCTGTCACTATCCCGATGATCCCCGCTGGTATGATCTCTGCGATGAGTACGGATTGTATCTGACAGCAGAGTCGAACTTGGAGAGTCACGGTATGGGCTATGGTGAAGGAACTCTTGCCAAGCGCGAGGATTATGCGAAGGCTCATATCGAGCGCCAGGAGGGTAATGTGATGTCAATTAAAAACCATCCTAGTATCATCGTATGGTCGCTGGGTAATGAGGCAGGCTATGGCCCCAACTTTGAAAAGGCGTACGACTGGATTAAAGCCTACGATAAAACCCGTCCTGTGCAGTATGAACAGGCTGGACACTGGGGTAAGACAGACATCTTCTGTCCGATGTATATGGGCTATGAGGACTGTGAGAAGTATTCAAAGACTGACAATCCCCGTCCGTTGATTCAGTGCGAGTATGCCCATGCAATGGGTAACTCGATGGGTGGTTTCAAAGAGTATTGGGACATCATCCGCAAGAACGCAAAGTATCAGGGTGGCTACATCTGGGACTTCGTGGATCAGGGGCTGCGTGATAAAAGTCCAATCACTGGCAAGGAAATCTTTACCTTCGGTGGTGATTACGGACGCTATCCTGCTTCTGACTATAATTTCAACTGTAATGGTATCATTGCCCCAGACCGTCGCCTGAATCCGCATGCTTACGAGGTTCGCTATCATTACCAGAATATCTGGGTAACGGACAAGGGATTGAAGGACGGTAAGTTCGAAGTCTACAACGAGAATTTCTTCAAGACGCTCGATGATGTGGAGATGGAATGGTTTGTTGGAGGGGCTGCAGGTGGACATCATCATGACAATCCTGGACGTCCTGAGGGTATGACCTTTGGGCACGGTGGTACCATCGATATCAGTGGTATTGCTCCCCAGCAGCGCAAGGTCATCACCGACGAGGCGATGAAGAACACCATCACCCGCGTACTGGGTCATCATGGCGATCAGGAAATATTTGTAATTTTCCAGTTCAAGTCGAAGGAGGCTCAGCCGCTCATAGAGAAAGGACAGGTGCTGGCTCGTCAGCAGTTTGTGCTGAATCCGTACCAGTTCCCGGAAATCAAGACGGAGAAAGCAGATATCCAGAAGGAGGAGACGGAAAGTTATGTCAAGTTGGATGCTGGCGGTACAACGCTGACCATCGGCAAGCGAAACGGATGGATAGACTATCTTGATGTGGATGGTGAGCCGATGCTCGTTGACCGTGAGTCCATTACCCCTGAGTTCTGGCGTGCGCCAACTGACAACGATTATGGTGCAGGACTGCAACGTCGGTTTGCCGTGTGGAAGAATCCACAGATGAGGTTGAAGGCATTTGGAGTTGATGACAACGTGGTGGAGGCTACTTTCGATATGCCTGATGTGAAGGCAGAACTCAAGATGACCTATACGTTGACGGCAGAAGGTGAGGTCATCGTGCGTCAGCAATTGAAGGCCGATAAGGAGGCCAAGGTTTCCAATATGTTCCGTTATGGTATGCAGTTGCAGATGCCAAAGCGTTTTGATGAGGTAGAGTATTATGGTCGTGGCCCTGTAGAGAACTACATAGATAGGCATTCGAGCGAGTTCATAGGTATATATAATAATAAGGTGGCGGATGAGTATTACTCTTATGTCCGTCCGCAGGAGTCTGGCAATCATACAGATATCCGTTGGTTCAAGGTACAAGATGCTTCTGGCAAGGGATTGGAGTTCTACAGTAATGCGCCGATGGAGGCCAGTGCACTCAACTATCTGCTGGAAGACCTGGACGATGGTACATTCAAGGACAAGAAGTGGGGCCACCATTCCGGTGACCTGATAGAGCGTTCGCTGACGCAGGTGCATATCCAGCAGCGTCAGTTCGGTCTCGGCTGCGTGAACTCTTGGGGTGCCTGGCCGCGTGGAGAGTATCAGATGCCTTATCAGGATTATGACTTCACTTTTGTCATCAAGCCATTGAAATAAACTAATAAATTGTTCTGCATAATCAACCTCTTTGTGGCAACTTGCTACCACAAAGGGTTGATTTTCGTCAAAAAGAACTAATTGTGAGGCATTTTTATAAATTTTAAGTAGCAAATCGTTGGTGGATATCTGTTTAATTACTATCTTTGCAGCGGTTTTATAACGAAGAAAGAGATGAAAGATATAAGGAAAATGGTACTTATGGGGATAATGCTCCTCGTTGGTACATTATCAATGAATGCAGCAGAGAACGTCGCCGGTAAGGAAGACGTTGATACCACCTATATCAAGTTGGATGAAAACCGTGAACCTATCAATCACGTCAATCTGACCTATGACGAACTGGTGAAGAAAGTGGGAGAACTGGAGACGATTCTCGAAACAGAGAACTTCCAACTGTATGCAGCAGGCGACTATACCTACAAGATTGAGGGTGGGGTGGTTACCTCTATGGCCATTCAGATTGCTGATGAGAAGAACGACAAGGTAATATACAATCAGATTCTGAATGCGTTGGCCAAGAGCAATTCCATCGAGGATACGCACAATACAGGTGGAAACCATTATCTGTATGCCAACTTCCAGATTCAATTCGATGACTTTGAGGGTTATGAGAAACTGACCTTCTCTGCTATCACAGAATGATTTGCAAAGTGGTGTAAACTCATAAGGGGCCTTGCAGACAAAGCAAGGCCTTTTTTGTATTCTGCGCATAAGTTATAAATAAAATAAAACAACTAAAACGAATTGTCTTGGTTAATATCGTTAAAATTAACAGAAATAATTAACTAAATAAGGCTTCGTTATTAAGAAAATTCCTACCTTTGCCTCCAGATTGAGAACGAGACAATGAAAAAGAGTACAATTTGGATTATAGCGACCATTATGGGACTGGCCTTCATCGGTCTTTTGCTGTTGCAGATTTCCTATATCGAGGAGATGGCGAAGATGAAGAAGGAGCAGTTTGATGAATCTGTGAACCGAAGTCTCTATCAGGCATCTCGTAAACTCGAAATGAACGAGACCGTGCGCTATCTGGAAAAAGATGTGAAGGAGACGGAACGACGTGCTTTCAAGCAGGACTCGGTGACGGTTGACGGACTGAATGGTACGGTGAAACAGGCGCATCAGTTCGCTGTGGCTGCCGACGATGGTACAGTCTATTCTTCCTTTGAATTGAAAACCTTTGCCATCAAGCCTGCCAACGTACCTAAGGCAATGATACTGCGTACAGATAAAAGCAGTATCTCCGAGGCTTCGAAATCCTTGCAGGAGATAGTGCGTAACAGATATGTCTATCAGAAGGCCCTCCTTGATGAGGTGGTCTATAATATCCTTTATACTGCTTCTGACAAGCCTTTGAAGGAGCGTGTCAACTTTAAGATGCTTGATCAGGATATCCGTGCGGAATTACAGAATAACGGTATCAATATTCCCTATCATTTCACGGTAGAAACCAGTGACGGACGGGAGGTCTATCGTTGTCCGGATTATACAGATGAAGGAAAGGAGTATACCTATACGCAGACACTTTTCCACAACGACCCTTCTCCGAAGATGGGTGTGGTGAAGATTCATTTCCCTGACATGAACTCCTATATCTTCTCCAGTGTGCGGTTTATGATTCCCTCGATGATCTTTACCATCGTACTGCTCATTACGTTTGTCTTTACGATTGTGGTCATCTTCCGCCAGAAGCGCTATTCGGAGATCAAGAACGACTTCATCAACAATATGACCCATGAGTTGAAGACTCCGATTTCCAGTATTTCACTGGCTGCTCAGATGCTCAACGATGATTCTGTGGGCAAGTCGCCGGCTATGCTGAAGCATCTCGGTGGTGTCATCAATGATGAGTCGAAGCGCTTGCGCTTCCTCGTGGAGAAGGTGTTGCAGATGTCTATGTTTGACCGGAAAGATGCTGCCTTCAAGAAGAAGGAACTCGATCTGAATGAACTTCTTGAGAATATCGCTTCCAGTTTCTCCCTTCGTGTGGAGCATACGGGAGGTAAGATCTATACGGAGATTGAGGCGGTGGATTCAGCCATTTACGTGGATGAAGTGCATTTCCAGAATGCCATTACCAACCTGATGGATAATGCCGTGAAGTATCGTAAGCCAGATCAGCCGCTCGACCTCTTCATTAAGACCTGGAATGAGAAAGAACGTCTCTGTTTCAGTATCCGTGATACAGGTCTTGGCATCAAGAAGGAAAATGTGAAGAAAATCTTCGATAAGTTCTATCGTGTGCATACTGGTAATGTCCACGATGTGAAGGGCTTCGGTCTGGGTCTGGCCTATGTGAAGAAGATTATCAACCTCCATGAGGGCGACATCAAGTGCGAGAGTGAAGTGGGTAAGGGCACGACCTTTACCGTGTCACTGCCTATCCTGCGTGAAGATTCAAATTGATCATCAATGAATGAGAGAAATAAATAGTTAAATAGTAAATTGTCAAATTGTAAATTATTAGGATTATGGACGAAAAACTGAAAATCTTGCTTTGCGAGGATGACGAGAACCTCGGAATGCTGCTTCGTGAGTATCTACAGGCAAAAGGTTATGCCACAGAACTGTGTGCCGATGGTGAGGCTGGTTACAAGGCCTTCCTAAAGACCAAGTTCGACATCTGTGTGCTTGACGTGATGATGCCAAAGAAGGATGGCTTCACACTGGCACAGGAGATTCGTACCTCAAATGTCGATGTACCCATTATCTTCCTCACCGCCAAGACTCTGAAGGAAGATATCCTTGAGGGCTTCAAGATAGGTGCCGATGACTATATCACAAAACCCTTCTCAATGGAGGAACTCGTATTCCGTATTGAAGCCATCATGCGCCGTACCAAGGGCAAGAAGAGCAAGGAGTCAACCCTCTATCATATCGGACAGTTCACCTTCGACACTCAGAAGCAACTGCTCTGCATTGGCGATGAGCAGCGTAAACTGACCACCAAGGAGAACGAACTGCTGGCCCTGCTTTGCAGCCACGCCAACGAGATTCTGCAGCGTGACTTCGCATTGAAGACCATCTGGATTGACGATAATTATTTCAATGCCCGTTCGATGGACGTCTACATCACCAAACTGCGCAAGCACCTGAAGGACGATCCGCAGATTGAAATCATCAATATCCACGGCAAGGGTTATAAACTGATTACCCCCGAGGAGGCAGAATGAGCAATCGTATGAAACAACTGATAGGAGTGGCGCTGGTGATGGCTGGCGCCCTCTTTTTGATTATTGCCTATCTGGTGGGTTGGACATCGAGTAACCTTGTATTGCTCAGTGGCCTTCTTATTATAATAATAGGTGTGATTCTTCACGTAAAACTCACGAAATCAAGCGATAAGTATTAAATTCTGTTAAGGATTTGGCGAAATTGTAAATTGTAAATCGTCAAATCGTAAATTTTCACTACCTTTGCATCCGCTTTTCGAAGCACATTATTAATTTTTAATTTATTAAAAGTATGAATCAATACGAAACCGTTTTCATTTTGACTCCCGTTTTGTCTGATGAACAGATGAAGGAAACGGCCGCTAAATTCAAGAAGGTCCTCACCGATAAGGGTGCAGAGATCATCTCCGAAGAGGCCTGGGGATTGAAGAAGATGGCTTATGCTATTCAGAAGAAGTCTACAGGTTTCTACTGCCTGGTAGAGTTCAAGGCTGAGCCAGAAGTGATCAAGACATTGGAGACTGCCTTCCGTCGTGACGAGAAGGTGATTCGTTTCCAGACAGTTAAACTTGACAAGTATGCTGTGGAGTACGCTCAGAAGCGTCGCAACAAACTTGGCGCAAAAACAGAGGAGGCTTAATTATGGCAGCACAGGACACAGAAATCCGTTATTTGAATGCTCCTTCTATCGACACGAAGAAGAAGAAGTACTGCCGCTTCAAGAAGAGTGGTATCAAGTATATCGACTACAAGGATCCCGAGTTCCTTAAGAAGTTCCTCAACGAGCAGGGTAAGATTCTTCCCCGTCGTATCACCGGAACATCTCTGAAGTATCAGCGTCGTGTGGCTCAGGCCGTGAAGCGTGCCCGCCAGATTGCTCTGCTGCCTTACGTAACCGATTTGATGAAATAAAACAAGGAGGACGCAAGTATGGAAATTATTCTGAAAGAAGATATTATCGGTCTGGGTTTCAAGAACGATATTGTGAATGTAAAGTCAGGTTATGGCCGTAACTACCTCATCCCTCAGGGTAAGGGTGTTATTGCTTCTCCTTCTGCCAAGAAAGTGCTCGCTGAGAACCTGAAGCAGCAGGCTCACAAGATTGCTGCCCAGAAGGCTGCCGCTGAAGAAAAGGCTGCTGTGCTGGAGGGTGTTGCTCTCGAGATTGCTGCTAAGGTGAGTGCTACAGGTCAACTCTATGGTTCTGTAGGTGCTGCTCAGGTGGCAGAGGCTCTTGCTAAGATGGGTAAGGAGGTTGATCGTAAGATCATCACCATGAAGGATGCCAAGAAACTGGGTGACTATGTGGCCCTCGTTCACTTCCACAAGGAGGTAACCGTTGAGATTCCTGTCAAGGTGGTTGCTGAGAATGCCGCTGAGTTGAAGGCTGCTGCCGATGCAGAGGCTGCCATCCGTGCCGCTGCAGACGCTAAGGCTGCTGCCGCTGAGGCTGCTGAGGCTGCCGACGAGGCTGAGGTTCTCGAGGCTCTCGACGCTGCTCCTGCAGAAGAGGTCGCTGCTACTGAGGCTCCCGCTGAGGCTTAATCAAGCATTTTAAATCAAACAATTAATAATTAATCACTGCTGTAAGGCATCATTATTTATTATGACAACAGTGTCCCGAGGGTTCTCCCTCGGGATTTTTTTGCTTTTTACAAAAAAGATCCGCTGAGCCACAATTCGCTCTAAGTCCAAGGTTCTATTTTGAGTTCAAGAAAATGTTTGAGAAATGAAAAAGGCCACCCGGAGGTGGCTTTTAAAATGGAGCAGGGTCGATGAAGGCTTACTCCTCTCGGGATTCTACCCGGATAGCCAAAACTAATGTTCTGACGGTGCAAAGATATGAATTATTTCCGAAACAACCAAATAATTTGAGAAAAAAAACGTGGTATCGATTTTATTCACTATCTTTGCAGCAGAATAGTAACTTAAAACATAAGTGTTATGGTATCTACAGGTGTTTGACACTCTGTGCTCTTTACATAAAAATTATATTTTGGTGGTTTATTTCTACTAAAACTATTGTAAACTATTAATAATGAACAATTTGTGGAATTATTTAATTCTATTTTAATCCTACTATAACTCTACTGAAATCCTATATTATTTCTACTAAAATCTCCACTGGGGGCGAGCAAAAATGGATATACGGGCTTTCAAGTTTTTGTCTTAATGGTAATCGGAAAATTCTCTAGAGAATTTTGGAGTTCCCTTAGAGGAGAATAGAAGCAAGATAGGCTGTCGGCACAAAATTCTCTAGAGAATTTTGAAAGAGCATTTAGAACGAAAGTTTGCGAGACAGTATTTAAAAATCTGCGGGAAAGTAGTGGAGCCATTACTTGGTAGGGTAGGGGTATGACAAAAGGAAAGACCGCGGGACTCACGTCCTGCGGCCTTCTTTTCTCTCAATTAAGTTCGTTGTGACTAACTATTAAGCAACAGTGTCAGCAGCGGCTGTGTCAGCAGCAACAGTGTCAGCACCCAGAGTGTCAACAACCTCTTCGATAGAGTCTGTGTCAGTAGCAGGAGCCTGCTGAGCCTGATTACCACAAGAAGCGAAAGAGATAGCTGCAACAGCTACGAACATAAATACTAATTTCTTCATTTTTCTAATGCTTTTAAATCTGTAAAACAATCATTTGTTTATTAAAACGCTGCAAAGGTATGCAATTTTTTAATAGGTCGTATCATTTTTTTTGTTTTTTTTTAGGTCATTTTTGTAACTTTTTTGCATTTGTCTGAAAATCAGCAAATTACGAAATGTTAAAAATCATTCATTTTTAGAATAATGCGAATAATTGTTCAAAAATTGCTGTATTTGGGAAAAAAATACTACCTTTGTGCTCGCAAACATATACGGATAAAAAAGCAAAAAGGAAAAAAAGTTAAAAATGATTGATTCTTCGGCCTTTCAAGGTAAGACGGCAGCCTATTATACACTCGGATGCAAGTTGAACTTCTCTGAGACATCGACTTTTGGAAAGATGCTTCAGGAGATGGGCGTGCGGACAGTGCAGAAAGGAGAGCGGGCAGATATCTGTCTGATCAACACCTGTTCTGTGACGGAGGTGGCTGACCAGAAGTGTCGTCAGGCGATTCGCCGGATGGTGCGCGAGAATCCTGATGCCTTTGTGGTGGTGACGGGATGCTATGCACAATTGGAAGCCGAGGTTGTCAGTAGAATAGAGGGCGTGGATCTTGTGCTTGGCTCGAATGAGAAGGCGAATCTGGTGCAGTTCCTTTCTGATGCCTGGGTGTCAGTAGACAGGAGACAGGAGACAGGAGTCAGTAGAGATTTGATTTTCCGACAGAAGACGAAAGATATCAAATCCTTTGCGCCGTCGTGCTCAAGGGGAAACAGAACCAGGTATTTCCTGAAAGTGCAGGATGGTTGCGACTATTTCTGTACCTATTGCACCATTCCATACGCCAGGGGCTTTTCAAGGAATCCGACGATTGCCTCTTTGGTTCATCAGGCTGAGGAGGCTGCGCAGGAGGGTGGTAAGGAGATTGTGCTGACAGGCGTGAATATCGGTGATTTTGGTAAGACCACAGGAGAGAGGTTCCTGGATTTAGTAAAGGCTCTCGATGGGGTGGAGGGTATCAGCCGCTACCGTATCAGTTCTTTGGAACCGGATCTGCTGTCGGACGAACTGATAGACTATTGTGTGCAAAGCCGTGCTTTTATGCCACATTTCCACATCCCTCTGCAGAGCGGAAGTGATACGGTACTGAAACTGATGCACAGGCACTACGATGCTCAGTTGTTTGCAAACAAGATACACAAGATCAAGGCTGTGATGCCTGATGCGTTTATTGGTGTGGATGTGATGGTGGGCTGTCGGGGAGAGACACCTGAATGCTTTGAGGAGACGTACGAGTTCCTAAAAGGGCTCGATGTGACTCAATTGCATGTGTTTCCATATTCTGAGCGGCCAGGTACATCAGCCCTGAGCATCCCGTATGTGGTGAGCGAAAAAGACAAGAAACTGCGTTCGAAGCGGTTGCTGGATTTATCGGACGAGAAAACGGTATCTTTCTATCAGAAACATATCGGACAGGAGGCTGAGGTGCTCTTCGAGAAGGCCCCCAGAGGAAAGGCGATGCATGGGTTTACCAGAAACTATATCCGTGTGGAACTGTCTGCAAAGGATGCTGACACAACACTCGACAATCAGATTGTAAAGGTAAGATTAGGCGAACTGACACCTGACAAACAGGCATTGAGGTGCTTTATTATATAATTAATGTACGCGCGTATGGAAAAGTTGGCAATCGTGATATTGAATTGGAATGGAGAGAAGATGCTCAAAGAGTATCTGCCTTCCGTGTTGCAATATTCGAAGGATGAGGCAACGGTCTATGTGGCCGACAATGCCTCGACGGACAATTCGCTGACGATGCTGCGTGAGCATTATCCTGAGGTGAGGCTGATAGAACTGGAAAAGAACTGGGGGTTTGCCGAGGGCTACAATCAGGCATTGAGGCAGATTGATGCCCAATATTATCTTTTACTCAATTCAGATATCGAGGTCACACACCACTGGCTGACTCCGTTGATAGAACTGCTGGATGTGCATGAGGATATCGCTGCCTGTCAGCCCAAACTGTTGAGTGTCTTTGATAAGGACTCATTTGAATATGCTGGTGCCTGTGGCGGATTCCTTGACAGATATGGCTATCCTTTTTGTAGGGGACGTATCTTCGATATGGTGGAGCAGGATAATGGGCAGTATGATTATCAGCAGGATATACTCTGGGCGACAGGAGCAGCACTGATGATTCGCTCAAAGGACTATTGGGAGGCCGGTGGACTCGATGCCCGTTTCTTTGCACATAACGAGGAGATCGACCTCTGTTGGCGGTTGCGAATCAGGGGGAGACGGATTGTGTGTGTGCCCGAAAGTCAGGTCTATCATGTGGGAGGCGGCACGCTGCCGAAGAGTAATCCCATGAAGACCTTCCTAAATTTCCGCAACAACCTGACGATGCTCTATAAATGCTTGCCGGAGGAGGAGTTAAAGTCCGTGATGCGCTGGCGCTGGTGGTTAGATTATCTTGCAGCCTGGGAAATGTTGATTCTGAAACGAAACGTGGGAGATTTCAAGGCAGTGTATCGCGCACGCCATGCTTTTAAACAATGGAAGAAGGATTTCGAGTCAGACCGCCGTCAGATTCAGGCCAGTCGTGTGGTGAAAGAAATTCCAGAACGGGGGCATTTTTCTTTGCTCTGGCAATACTATGCAAAAGGACGAAAAACGTTTGATTCTTTAGACGGTTTTTTACACAAATAAACTTAAATGTGCAATTTTGAGCCGAAATTTTAAAATTTTTAGGTTAAAATTTGGTATTTACAATAATTTTAAGTAAATTTGCAGAAATTTTAAACTAAAGAAATAAAAAAGGCTTCTTAGTAAGTGCGCAAGATATACTTCATACTATTTGCTATGATGCTGGTATGTATCGGCTGTGAATGGCAACTGAAGACTGATGAATCAGAATCGGATGTTGTCGTTGAGCGTTATGACCGTATCCAGAGCCTGTATCTAACCACAAGTGATTTTTCGGCCCTTCAGGAGATGAACATCACCTATCCGGAGCAGACAAGGACGCTGATTGAGGATATCCTGCGCATCGGCAAAGTGAATGACCCACAGATCAACACTAAGTTCCTACGTTTTTATCAGGATTCCACATTGCAGGTGCTTATCAATGAGGCGGAACAGCAGTATGCCAACATGGATGATATCAACGAGGAGATGACGCAGGCCTTCAAGTTTTTGAAAAAGGAGATTCCAAACATAGAGATTCCGAAAATCTATGCGCAGATTGGTTCTTTGGATCAGAGTGTGATTGTTGGCAACGGGATGATAGGCATTTGTCTGGACAAATATCTTGGTGCGGAATATGAACTCTACCTGAAACCGGAATATGGTTATTCACTGGAGCAACGCAAGATGATGCAACGCCAGTATATCGTGCCGGATTGCATCGGTTTCTATCTGTTGAGTCTGTTTCCTATGCCTTTCGACAAGCCGATGAGCCAGGAAGAGCGTGACATCCATATGGGCAGGATTCAGTGGGTGGTCAACAAGGCGATAGGACGGGATATCTTTGACTCGACCTTTATGCAGAAAGTCGGAAAATTCATGAAAAACCATAAAGATACGGGGATTGAGCAGTTGCTCAACGGAACGAAATATTCAGATTTCTTGTAACTTTCGAAAAAAAGCATTACCTTTGCACAATCAAAAAAGATATGATTATGGCAAAGAAGTGTTTTGGGTTAATGGCTGCTGTGCTTGTGCTGGCAATGAGTCAGGTGCAGGCAGGTGATAAACTGAGTTTAAGGGACATCACACAGGGAGTGTTCCGGGCAGAGTCGATGACGGAAGTCCACCCGATGGATGATGGGGAGACGTATGCCCAGATTAGCAATGATGGTAAACGTATCGTGATCTACTCATTCAAGACGGGTAAGCAGGTGGGTGTGCTTTTTGATGCGGCAACAGCACGAGGGGCCAACATCAGTCGCGTACAGGGTTATATCGTCAGTCCTGATGGTCGCCGACTCCTCATCCAGACAAAGACAAAGCCTATCTACCGCCACTCGTTCACAGCAGAGTATTACATATTTATGATCCAGAACAACAAACTGGAACCGCTCAGTGACGGTGGGCCACAGCAGACCCCAGTCTTTTCACCAGACGGAAACCAGATAGCCTTTGTGCGTGACAACAATATCCATCTCGTCAAACTGCTTTATGACAATGCCGAGAGCCAGGTGACGAAGGATGGCAAACGCAATGAGATTATCAACGGTATCCCCGACTGGGTCTATGAAGAGGAGTTTTCGACCAACTCGTCGATGGTCTTCTCCGCCGATTCGAAACAGATTGTCTGGATCCGCTATGACGAGACCGATGTGCCACAGTATTCCATACAGTTGTTCAAGGGGTGGGATCCGGAGCGCGAAGAGTATCGTGACTATCCCGGTGACTATACCTATAAATACCCTATACCTGGCAAGCAGAATGCAAAAGTAAAAGTGCTCTCCTACGACATCCAGAGTCACCAGACGCGTACCATCGACTTACCGTTGGATGCCGACGACTACATTCCTCGTATCAAGGCGACGTCTGATCCGGAGAAAATCGCCATCTTTACGCTGAACCGTCATCAGGACGATTTGAAGATTTATATGGCTAACCCGCTTTCGACGGTAGCCAAACTGATCATTGAGGACAAGATTGACAAATACGTGAAGGAGGAGACTTTTGAGGATGTGCAGATTACTGACAAGCACATTCTCCTGCCCAGTGAGCGCGATGGCTACAACCACCTTTATCTCTACAACTTCAATGGTCAGCAGTTGCGTCAGATTGTGGCTGACAAATATGTGGTAAAGAGTGTCTATGGCTTCGACGAGGTCACAGGTGATGTCTATTTCGCTGCCAATCCGAAGGGGGCTACCGACCAGCAGGTGATGGTGGCTCGTCAGAACGGCAAGATTGAGACGCTTTCGCAGAAAGACGGTGTGAACAATGCCATTTTCAGCAAGAATTTCAAATATTTCATCAATATATGGAGCGACATAGACAATCCCGCCCAGTATACTCTCTGCCAGAACAACGGCAAGGTCCTCGCAACGCTCATCGACAACCACGAACTCAAACAGAAACTTGCCACCTACGACCTTGGTAAGAAGGAACTTTTTCAGTTTACGACCTCAGAGGGCGTAACGCTAAATGGCTGGATGGTAAAACCTGCAGACTTCAGTCTGACCAAGAAGTATCCCGTCATTATGTATCAGTACGGCGGGCCGGGCAACCAGCAGGTGCTCAACCAATGGGGCATTGGTATGAGTGGCAGCGGCGCTATCCTTGAACAGTATCTGTGCCAGCAGGGTTATATCTGCGTCTGTGTTGATAATCGTGGTACTGGCGGACGGGGGGCCGAATTTGAGAAGTGTACCTATCTCCGTCTGGGCGAATTGGAATCAAAGGATCAGGTGGAGACTGCTATCTGGCTTGGACAGCAGAGTTATGTTGATAAGAATCGTATTGGCATCTGGGGTTGGTCATACGGCGGTTGGAACACACTGATGTCGATGTCGGAGGGAAGGCCTGTCTTCAAGGCAGGTGTGGCTATTGCACCACCGACGAACTGGCGTTTCTACGACACGATCTATACGGAGCGTTATATGCGTACACCGCAGGAGAATCCGAAGGGCTATGACGAGGTGAATCCGATTGCCCGTGCTGGCCAGTTGCATGGAGCGCTGCTCATCTGTCACGGTTTGGCCGATGACAATGTGCACTATCAGAATTCAGCAGAATATGTTGAGACACTGGTGCAGGCTGATAAGGACTTCCGCCAACTGGTCTATACGAACCGCAACCACAGCATTTTCGGCGGGAATACCCGCAACCACCTGTTCCGTCAGGCTATCAATCACTTCAATGCTGAATTGAAATAAAAAATTAACCCCTGCCAAACGGTAGGGGTTAATTGATAATTAGTATGCGAAGAGCGGATATTTCTTCATCGTTTCGTTGACCTCGCCACGTACCTTGGCAATCACCTGCTCATTATCGGGGTCGTTGAGCACTTCCTCAATCCAGGCGGCGATCTGCACCATCAGGCCTTCCTTGGCACCACGGGTGGTGATGGCGGGAGTACCGAGGCGTATACCAGAGGTCTGGAAGGCTGAACGGCTGTCAAACGGTACCATATTCTTGTTTACGGTGATGTCGGCAGCGACGAGAGCGTTCTCTGCTACTTTTCCTGTCAGATCGGGATATTTCGAGCGCAGGTCTACGAGCATAGAATGGTTGTCGGTACCGCCGCTGACGATGCCGAAGCCGCGCTTCACGAGTTCCTCGGCCAGCACCTTGGCGTTCTTTTGTACCTGCTTGGCCCATTCCTTGAACTCAGGCTGCAAAGCCTCGCCGAATGCCACGGCCTTGGCGGCGATGACGTGCTCCAGCGGGCCGCCCTGCTGTCCGGGGAATACGGCCGAGTTGAGTAGTTGGGACATCTTCTTGACAACGCCCTTCGGGGTGGTGTAGCCCCAAGGATTGTCGAAGTCCTTGCCCAGCAGGATGATACCGCCACGTGGGCCACGCAGCGTCTTGTGTGTGGTAGAGGTCACAATGTGAGCCCATTTCACGGGGTTCTCGAGCAGACCGGCGGCGATAAGTCCGGCGGGATGAGCCATATCGATCATCAGCAGGGCACCTACCTTGTCGGCAATCTCACGCATGCGTTTGTAGTCCCACTCGCGGCTGTAGGCAGAGCCGCCGCCAATGATGAGTTTCGGCTTGTGCTCCACGGCCAGTCGCTCCATCTCGTCGTAGTCCACGCGACCAGTCTCCTTGTTCAGGTTGTAGCCGACGGGCTTGTAGAGGATACCGCTGGTGTTGACGAGCGAGCCATGTGAGAGGTGCCCGCCATGGTCAAGGTTGAGGCCCATGAACGTGTCGCCTGGCTTCAACACTGCCAGCAGAACGGCTGCGTTGGCCTGGGCACCGGAGTGGGGCTGTACGTTGGCATACTCGGCTCCAAAGAGTTTGCAGACACGGTCGATGGCCAACTGCTCCACCTCGTCAACTACCTGACAGCCACCATAGTAACGGTGTCCAGGATAGCCTTCGGCATACTTGTTGGTGAGGTAGGAGCCCATTGCCTCCATCACCTGGTCGCTTACGAAATTCTCACTGGCAATCAGTTCAATGCCTTTCAACTGGCGCTGATGCTCTTTCTCAATCAACTCAAAGATTGTGTTGTCTCTGTTCATTGTTTTTGCTTATAGGGTTTATACTAATTCTACTTTATTGATATCTTGTTCTTTTTCGCAGTAGTGGCAGGTCAAGATGCCGTCAGCCACGTGGAAGTGCGTTGCCATCGGCTCGTTGTTCGTAATGCATTTGGGATTGTTGCATTTCACAATGCCTTTGATCTCGTCAGGAGTTTCAACGGTTTTCTTCTCCACCACCTCGTAATCACGGATGATGTTGAGGATCACCTTCGGTGCAACGACGGAGAGACGCGAGATCTCATCGTCGGTGAAAAACTTATCGCTGACTTTGATGATGCCCTTGTTGCCCACTTTCTGCGACGGGTAGTTAAATCCGATGGTGACGGGCGTCTTCAAATCGAAGAGACCTAGCAGACTGGCCACTTGATAGGTCTTTTCTGCAGGTATGTGGTCGATGACGGTGCCGTGCTCAATGGCGGCAACTAAGCGTTCTTTCTTGTTCATCGTATAATCGTTTTGTCGTTTCTTACTTCATCGAGACTGATACCGAGCACATCGCAAAAGATTGCTTCGCGGGCGAAGAGTCCGTTGCCAGCCTGCTGGATATAGTAGGCATGCGGGTTGTCATCCACCTCGTAGGCAATTTCATTCACGCGGGGCAGGGGATGGAGGATCTTCATGTTCGGCTTAGCGTTCTTCAACATATCATTGTTCAGCACATACACGTTCTTTACCCGTTCGTATTCCATCAGGTCGGAGAAGCGTTCTTTCTGTACACGGGTCATATAGAGAATGTCTGCATCAGCGATGATTTTGTCGTTAAAGGCGGTGTGTTCCTGATACTTGATGCCGTGCTCCTTACAATAGAGTTTGTATTCCTGCGGCATGGCCAGTTCCTTGGGGGCCACAAAGTGGAACGTGGGGTTGAAGTGGCGCATGGCCATTAGCAACGAGTGAACTGTCCGACCGTATTTCAAGTCACCTACCATATATATATTAAGATTCTCCAACGTTCCCTGTGTCTTGTGAATGCTGTAAAGGTCGAGCATGCACTGCGAAGGGTGCTGGTGGGCACCGTCGCCGGCATTTACAATGGGGATGGGGGCTACTTCTGAAGCATAGACGGCTGCTCCCTCGATATAGTGGCGCATCACGATGACATCTGCGTAGTTGGACACCATTAGGATCGTGTCTTTCAGCGTCTCACCCTTCGTGCCGCTGGTGATCTTCGGGTCGGCAAAACCGATCACCCGTGCTCCCAGACGATTGGCTGCAGTCTCGAACGACAGGCGGGTGCGTGTCGAAGGCTCGAAGAAAAGTGTGGCAACAACTTTTCCTTTCAACAACTCCCTGTTCGGGTGTTTCTCAAACTCTTCTGCCAACTCAATCATATAGAGAATCTTCTCTTTTGTGAGGTCGGCAATGGTCACAAAATTATGCTTTTCCATTACGTTTTTTTGGATTGATGGTACAAAATTACACATTATTTCCCGATTTCGTGCGATATTTTTGATTATTTTCGTAATTTTGCACCAAGATAATCAAAATTTGGTATATGAGGAAGTTTTTTGTCGGTTTATTGTGGTTTTTATTGATATTGTTCGTGCTTGGTACGGGTGTCGCATTTTATGCCATCAATGAGGGTTGGATTGGCTACATGCCGCCTATCGAGGACTTGCAAAATCCCATTAACCGTTTCGCCACCCAGATTTATTCCAGCGATGGCAAATTGATGGGTACATGGAACTACAATCGTGAGAACCGCGTGATGGTCGATTATACCAAACTCTCGCCGCACCTCGTCCATGCGCTCGTCGCCACCGAGGATGTACGCTTCTATGAGCACTCTGGCATTGACTTCTATGCGTTAGGTCGTGCAATTGTCAAGCGTGGATTGATGGGACAGAAGAGTGCAGGTGGTGGCTCTACCATCACCCAGCAGTTGGCTAAGCAGGTGTGGACCACCGAACGTGCCCAGACTACGCTTGAACGTGTCCTCCAAAAACCGATAGAGTGGGTGATTGCTGTCAAGTTGGAGCGTAATTATACGAAGGATGAAATCTTGACGATGTATCTGAATTATTTTGACTTCCTGCATAATGCTGTCGGCATCAAGACGGCTTCTAATACCTATTTCAGTAAGGAGCCAAAAGACCTGACTGTCAACGAGGCTGCCACGTTGATAGGTCTCTGTAAAAATCCTTCCTATTATAATCCTGTTCGCAGTCCGGAGCGTAGTAAGGAACGTCGAAATGTGGTGCTCGGACAGATGGTGAAGGCTGGTTACCTGAGTCAGGCCGACTATGACAAGTATAGCACAGAACCTGTCAATCTTCATTTCCATGTAGCCGATCACAAGGATGGTATTGCTACTTATTTCCGTGATTTCCTACGTCGTTATATGACGGCCAAAAAACCTGAGCGTGCGCTTTATGCATCATGGAATATGATTAAGTATCATGTAGATTCAATCAACTGGGAATCAGATCCTTTGTACGGTTGGTGCAACAAAAACAAAAAGCGTAATGGCGAGCCTTATAGCATTTACACAGATGGTCTCCGTGTGCATACCACTATTGATTCCAGAATGCAGAAATATGCCGAGCAGGCAGTCTATGAACATGTGGTGAAATATCTTCAACCCAATTTCAATCAGGGTAAGAAATCAAAGGCCAACTTTCCTTATTCGAGTTCATTGAGTAAGCAGCAGGTTCAACAGATTCTGATGCGTAATGTCCGCCAGTGTGAGCGCTACCGTGTGTTGAAGGAGGATGGCGCTTCTGATGCCGAAATCCAGAAGTCGTTTCAGACGCCGGTACCGATGTCTATTTTCACTTATCATGGAGAGATTGATACAATCATGACTCCAATGGATTCGATAAAATATTACAAATCGTTCCTGCGTACGGGTTTCATGAGCATCTGTCCGCAGAACGGTCATGTGAAGGCTTATGTGGGTGGTCTTGATTTTTCTCATTTCGCATACGATATGGTGATGGAAGGCCGTCGTCAAGTAGGTTCTACTATTAAGCCTTTCCTTTATTCCTTGGCCATGGAGAATGGCTTCTCGCCCTGTGACCTTGCTCCGAATGTGCAGCAGACCTATATGGTGGCTGGCAGACCGTGGACTCCTCGGAATAGCGGACATGCCCGTTATGGTGAGATGGTGACCCTAAAATGGGGTCTTCAACAGTCAAACAACTGGATTTCCGCCTATCTGATGAGTAAACTCAGTCCACAGGCTTTTGTCGATTTGCTTCATGAATATGGCATCAATAATCCTGAGATACATCCGTCAATGGCTCTTTGTTTAGGTCCTTGTGAGATAACGGTTGGTGAGATGGCCAGTGCCTATACTGCCTTTGTGAATCATGGTATTCGTGCTTCACACATGTTCGTTACCAGAATTGAGGACGGTGAAGGAAATCTCATTGCCCAGTTCTCGCCACGTATGAACGAGGTGATCAGTGAAGAAAGTGCCAACAAGATGCTCTATATGCTCAAAGCAGTAGTTGACGGAGGTACGGCTGGTCGTTTGCGTCACAAATATAACATGAAAGGCGAATTGGCAGGTAAGACAGGAACAACCAACAATAACAGTGATGCTTGGTTCATGGGTATCACGCCAACGCTTGTCAATGCTTGTTGGGTAGGAGGTGATGATCGTGACATTCACTTTGAGTCCATGTCAATGGGTCAGGGAGCCACGATGGCACTGCCTATTTTCGCGCTTTACATGCAGAATGTCTATAAGGATTCCCAACTGGGATATAACGAGAACGCTATCTTTGACCTACCGGCTGGTTACGACCCGTGTTCGTTTGTTGAAGATGCCCTCGAAGCGAACGATATTGAGGAGATATTTGAATAGCCTTATATATATATTAATAAGGTGTAGGTTATTATTTTGTCAATAAAGTCGAAAACTTTCGTTAAACAATTAAAAAAGTTGGGTAAAAATTTGGATGGTATTGAAATAGTTCGTACCTTTGCATCCGCTTTCGCCCATTTTTGTGGGCGTTT
>JAFZNI010000117.1 GCA_017551005.1 Prevotella sp. | reverse complement strand
GCATCGACAACGCCCTGCAAGGAGTGAAAGGCCTGGTCATCGTCAGGACAGCAGATGGAAGGACTGTTAAATTGAGAATTGAGAATTGAGAATTGATAATTATGAAGCGAATACACCTTATTATATATATAGTACTGCTGTCGGCTTTGACCGCAGTTGCCAAGGGCAAGAAGCAACTCGTCATTCTCCATACTAACGATACTCACTCAACCATCCTGCCGCTCAATCCGAACCTCGACGACAAGGATCTTGCAGGACGCGGCGGATTCCTCCGTCGTATCAATATGATTAAGGAACAACGTAAACAAAATCCAGATCTATTGCTCTTCGACAGCGGTGACTTTTCTCAGGGTTCTGGCTACTACACGCTCTTCAAGGGTGAGGTGGAAATCGGACTGATGAACCAGATGCACTACGATGCTGCCACCATTGGCAACCATGAGTTTGACTTCGGACTTGACAATATGGCGAAGATCTTCCGTCAGGCCAACTTCCCCATTGTCTGTTCCAACTATGACTGCACAGGTACGGTGCTCGAAGGACTCGTCAAACCCTATATCACCATCAAGCGAAACGGTGTGAAGATTGGTATCTTCGCCCTCTGTCCGCCCTTGAAGGGACTTGTTTTCGACGGCAACTGCGAGGGACTCACCTTTCTCGACCCTGCTGAGACGGCACAGAAATACATTGACCTGCTGCGGAAACAGGAGAAGTGCGACCTCGTCATCTGTCTGTCGCACTTGGGCTGGGCTGAGTCGGTCTATCCGGATGAGAAGTTCGTGAGTCTGACGGAGGGTTGTGACCTCGTACTAGGAGGACATACCCATACCTATATGCCTGTTCTGGAATATGCGCCTGACAAGAACGGTAAGCAGATTCCCGTCGACCAAAACGGCAAGCATGGTGCCTTCGTCGGCAAACTAATTCTCAATCTGGATCAGAAATAGGAATCCCCCTCCTACAGGAGGGGTTAGGGGAGGTCATCACTCGAAATAGAATGTGAGTACAATCATTTTGCTGTGGCCACTGGTCACAGCATTTGCGTATGCCCGCTTGTTCACGTCCATCAGTTCGTTGGCGTGGTTTTGGTCGAGCGCATTCGTCAGACTATAACAGAACTTCAACTCCGGTATCAGTTTGAAGAATGGCAGATACAGGTCGCAACCGAAGCCTACCTCCACGAAGGTGTCCATCTTCTTCAACTGGATGAAGTCCTGATCCTTGCCCGTCAGGTTGATCATAGGATTCACACCCGCAATCAGGTAGGGACGATAGTTGTTCCAGCGCTGGGCCGAGAACTTCAGGTCAACGGGAAACGAGATGTAGGTGTTCTTCATGTCCTGCGTCTCCTCATGCGGAAAGCCCTCGGGATCTAGGTCGGTCAGGTTGTGGAAGGTCAGGTGCTTGGCACCAAAGTGCATCGTCGGGGTGACACGTAGGTTCAGGTGGTCAGAGAGTCGCAGGTCTGCCAGCACACCCACACTGAATCCCGCATTCCACCGGTCAGCATCCATCACGATGGTCTGCTGCGTCATGGTGCCATCGTCCAGCGTGACAGTCTGCGGCCCCACGTTCACAAACTCAATGTCCTGCATGTTCAATCCCACAAGGATACCGAAGTGCATGGGACGCAAGTCGATATACGGCTTGTTCTGCACTTTCCGTTCCTGAGCCACCGTCTGGATGGTTGCCAGACACGTTGCCAATAGTATGATGAGACATCTTTTCATACTTCTTAATAACGGACAAAAGCCTTGTTTATTATATCCGTTGCTATTTCGACACTGTATAAATTGACCTTAAAAAACAAAATTTAGTACCTAAAGTTTGGTATATTCATGAAAAACTTCGTATCTTTGCATCGTCAAAAGTGAGTATTCACTATATTATTAATTTAATTTTATACGAATTATGGCATATGTAATTGGTGACGACTGCATCGCTTGCGGTACATGTCAGGGTGAGTGCCCCGTTGAGGCTATTTCTGAGGGCGAGAAGTATTCAATCGATCCCGATCTCTGCACAGAGTGCGGTACTTGCGCAAGTGTTTGTCCTTCTGAGGCTATCAGCCTGGGCTAATACTTAAGCAGTCAATCAAAAAAAAGAGGTGCTGTCCGAAAGGGCAGCACCTCTGCTTTTGTATTTATTTCAATTACTTGATGTCGCGGATCTGCTGGGCAGGAGCGTAGTCGGGGTTGATCTCGAGGATCTTGGCGGCGAAGTCCTTGGCAGTAGCCTTGTCATTCTTCACGAGGAAGTTGTAAGCCATGAGGTAGTGCCAAGCGGTGGTCAGCATACTGATGTCGCTCTTGCTCTTTTCTGCCTTGCCACTAAGCATCTCGGCCAGTTTCTCGTAGTACGGCTTGGCGAGACCCTTCTTGGAGTCGGGATCGAGTTTAGAGTTGATGTTAGCACGCATATAGGTGGCATACTCGGCTGCATCGGCAAACTTATCGTACATGTCCTTGTAGACACCGTCGGCCTGCATCAGAGCCTCTTCCTTACCAGCGGCATCCTCTGCCTCGTCAGACTGCTTGGAATAGAGAGTTCCCAGTCCGGCCCAGTCGTTCATCGTGGCATTACGCTTGGCTGCGAGGTAGTCACGATAGTAGCGGATGGCATTGGGGAAATTCTTGTCCTGCACATAGTTGTCGGATACGGCCTTCAGGATATCCCAGCGCTTGATCATCGAAGAGTCGTTTACGAGTTCGAGGGCACGGTCATACTGCTTGTAGGCGTTCTCCTTGTCGTTCAGGGCGTTGTAAATCAGAGCGGTATAGTAGTGGTCGTACTCTGAGAACTTGGCACTGTCGGTCTCGTTGAAATAACGGTGGATGTAGTTCTTGGCTGCATCGTAATTCTTCAACTCGTAGTTAGAGAACATGGCCAGACGGTTGAATGTCGGGTTGCGGGGCATCAGACGGACACCAGCCTCAGAAGCCTTGAGGGCATCTGCGAAGTGACCTGTGAAATAACTGCTGCGTGCGAACTCGTTGAGACCCGTCTTGTCGAGTTTGTTCACATCTGCCTTGCTGTAGGCTTCGTAGGCGGCTTTCTCATCGCCTGCGAGCATATAGATATGACCGGTGAAGGCGTCGACATCCTCGTCGGGGCAGTTTGCCTTCATGTCCTGCAACTTGGCGGCTGCCTGGCTAGGACTGATCTTACGGTACACCATCGCCCATTTCTTGTAACCCTGGGGATCCTTCGGGTTGAAGTGGATGGCCTGGTTGTAGAAACTGGCGGCTTTACCACCATCGTCGCCTAACGACTCGATATCACCGAGCAAGAGGTAGGCGGGTGCAAAACTGAACTTTGGCTTGACAGCCTCGTTGGCCATATTGGCAAAGACACGGGCCTGAGCGGTGTCCTTCACCTCGTAGAGGGCGCGTCCGAGAGCCAGAAGGGCATTGGGATCCTTCTTGTTCTTTTTCTGGGCTGTTTTAATCAACTCGGCTGCATTGGGAGCCTTTGACTTGATGGCAGCGAGGGCAGCATTGAGTTCTGCTTCCTGGGCCATTACTGAAGTGCTCATGCCTAGCATCAGCACTCCCATTACTACATATTTAATCGCTTTCATAATCTCACTCTTTTAAGTTATACAAATTGTTTAATAGTCTCTCGATGTTATGACGTTAAAAATAGCGTTTCGTTTAATTGTGTTATTCTCTCTTCACAATCACGTCTCGGACGTTCATATTTGCGGTTCGTGGCAGCAGGCCTGAGCGGAGGATGATCATCTGTCCCTTGGGCAACTGCACGAAGTGGGCAAACCCAGTGGGGATGCCGTTGGGACGCGGATCGTTGAGCAACGCATAGATGGTACGGCGCAGGGGGTAGTTGCCGTTATATAGGTAGTACTGATAGGGCTTCCAACTGTTGTAACTCTTGGCAGAGTCCATCTTGGAGACACCCATCACGGATATATTCTTCTTGAAGGTGACATTGGTTGTGTCGCGCTTGTCGTTGAGCCAGTTGCTGCCGATGATGCCAAGGGCATTGTTGTGGTTCTCGACATAGTCGATAACAGCGGCACTCGTCTTCACGGCACCGATGTTCTTGGCGCTGAACTGCTGGCCTCCGAGGATGGAGTCGACGCACCAGCGCACGGTACTGGACAAGGGATTGTCGAATACTACGTCGATTTCGCCAAGTTTGTTTTGTGGATAGATGTCGCTCCACTTGCTGACCTCTCCCTTTAATATCCTGGCAAAGTCCTTGATGGTGATGCAGGAGTCGGGGTTGGTATTGTTGACGATGATGGCCAGACCGTCGTATGCCACGGGTATTGCCCTCGGCAGGTATTTACGGTCAATCAGGTTCTGTCGCTCCTTCGCCGTGAAGTCACGGGTGGTGAAGGCGAGCCACGTCTCGAGTTTCATTAACTTCGCTACTGCATCCTGTTCGTTGATGTAGAGTGGGGTGATGGAGTCGAGGGTGTGCTTCTGGAAATAGAACAGTTCCTCGTCGATGATAGGATAGAAACTCTCATCGGCAGCCAGTACGCTGGCTGCTTCCTGATAGGCCTTCTCCTTTTCAGGATTAGGCTTGTTCCCACATGAGAGGAACAAGCCTAATAATAGTGTTAATCCAACAAGTTTGTTGAAATTGTTCATTTCAAATCAGGTTACTGGAGTTTGAACTGCACAGGTACGGTGTACTTCACACGTACTGCGGAGCCATTCTGCTTACCTGGCTGCCACCTAGGCATCGCCTTCACCACGCGGGAAGCCTCCTTGTCGAGTGAGGGGTCAACAGACTTGACAACCTTCACGTCGGTAATTGAACCGTCACGCTCTACGACGAAGGTCACGATAACACGACCCTGTACGCCGTTTTCCTCTGCCACAACGGGATACTTGATGTTCTTCGAAAGATACTCGAACAGTGCCTGGGGACCACCGGGGAACTGAGGCATTTCCTCAACCACGTCGAAGACCTTTGTCTCTTCCTCCTTCGGGGGTTCGGGCTGTGCGATTACTTCCTTAGCCTTGAGCACCTCACCTTCAGCCTCGTCGTTACCCTTCACGTCGAAAGCACCGATGGCGGTGTTCGTCTGTGCCAGTTCGTCCTGAGACTTGATCTCGTCCTCTGGGGCTACATCTTCATCCTTCTTGATTTCAGGAGTTGTAAATGCTACAGAGCTCTTTACCTTCTCAACCTCGATCTTCTCAACCTGAGGCTCTTCCTTACGTTCTACCTTGGCTTCCTTCTTCTCGGCCAG
>JAFZNI010000116.1 GCA_017551005.1 Prevotella sp. | reverse complement strand
GTCGAGCATCTCATGACTGTCAATATAGTCAATCAACGTATGCCGCACATCCACGCCTCCATTCGAAGCCCGCAACAACACATGGTTTCTGTTCTGTGTATCGCGGAGCAGGAAGAAGAGTTTGGTCTTTCCCGGATTCTCACTGATAATCTCACTGAGTTCTGCCACAATCTGTTCGTCGAGCATGTCTGAAGCCAACGAGATGGTAATCCGGTCTATCGACTTCTCCTTCACGGTTTGCAGCAATTCGACGTTCGTCACCTTCAGTTCCTTTTGATTGCTGTTAAAGAAACGGGCCTGCATCTTGCCTGTGACATATACGGCAGCACCCTCGATGAACTTGCCGTTCAGGTTGACCCAGTCGTCGCCAAAAAGCACCAGTTCACCCGGGCCCTCAAAATCCTCGAGGGTGACAATCCCCCAGGGTTTATTGTTCTTACCGAACTTCGACTGTACACTAGTGACTACTCCACCCAGAGTAATGTCTTCCCGATTCTGTAAGGCGATGCCTCGGTCTGCCAATTCGGCACATTTCGTATTGCACAGGTTGTCGAGCACAATCTTATACTCATCGAGGGGATGGGCGGAGAGATAGATACCTACGAGGTCGCGCTCCTTGTTCAGTCGTTCGATGTCACTCCACCGAGTCTCACTCTTCGGAACCGGAGGACGGGCTATTTCGATGCCTTCGCCAAACATCCCGAAGAGGGAGTTCTGCATCTCGGCCTTCTCCTGCTGGTAGGCCTGACCGTAGCGCACCAGTGTATCGAGGAACATCTCACCTTTGGTATTGACGGCGAAATAATCCTCACGACGGATGCCGAAACTGTCGAAGCCACCACTCAACACCAGACTTTCATAGCCTTTGCGGTTGATGGATGAAAAACTGACACGCTGGGCAAAGTCGTAGATATCTTTATAAAGACCGTTCTTCTCACGTTCCTCGATGATGGCCATTGCCGCCGAATCACCCATACCCTTAATGGCACCGAGACCAAAACGGATCTCGCCGTGATGGTTCACACCGAACTTCTCATACGACTCATTCACATCGGGCCCCAGCGTGGCAATACCCATTGCCTTACACTCGTCCATCAGTTTGGTGATTTCCGTAATCTGGTCACGACGACGACTCATGATGGCTGCCATAAACTCAGCAGGATAGTTGGCTTTGAGATAGGCCGTCTGGTAGGCCACCCACGAATAGCAGGCAGCATGCGACTTATTGAAGGCGTAGGAGGCAAAGGCTTCCCAGTCGGCCCAGATCTTCTCAAGCACCTCGGGATTATGGCCATTCTTCTTGCCGCCCTCGATAAACTTGGGTTTCATGGCATCGACAATATCCTTCTTTTTCTTACCCATCGCCTTACGCAGGGCATCACTCTCACCACGGGTAAAATCCGCCAGGAGACGCGACAGCAACATCACCTGTTCCTGATACACTGTAATGCCGTATGTATCCTTCAGGTATTTCTCCATGATGGGGATATCATAGGTAATCTGTTCTTTACCATGTTTACGACGGATAAACTGGGGGATATAACCCATAGGACCGGGACGGTAGAGGGCGTTCATGGCGATGAGATCCTCGAAGACTGTAGGCTTCAACTCACGCAGATATTTGCGCATGCCGTCCGACTCAAACTGGAAGGTGCCTACGGTACGTCCTTCCTGATAGAGTTTATATGTTTGAGGGTCGTCGATGGGGATATGATCAAGATCAACCTCGATGCCTCGGGTACGCTTGATATTCTCACAGGCTTCCTTCAACTCCGAGAGCGTCTTCAAACCCAGGAAGTCCATCTTGATGAGTCCTGTCGACTCAATGACATGTCCGTCGTACTGCGTACAATTGGTCTTGGTGCCTTTGAAGTCGGGATCGTCTGCCGTCGATACCGGCACATGGTCACTGATTGGGTCGCGACAGATAATGAAACCACAGGCATGGATACCTGTTCCACGCACCGTACCTTCAAGCATCTTGGCGTATTTGATGGTATTAGCCAGCGCCTTATCGTTAGAAGCCTCCGCATCACGCAACTCCTGCACATACTTGATGGCATTGGGCAGCGTCATCTTCGTCGGCTTACCATCAGGACCATCTGGCAGACGATCAGGGATGGCCTTACACAAGGCATTGGACACAGGGATGGGCACCTTCTCCACACGGGCCACATCCTTGATGGAGTTTTTCGTGGCCATCGTGGCGTAGGTGATGATATGGGCACAGTTCTCATGGCCATACTTATCTTCCACCCATTTCAACACACGGCCTCGTCCATCGTCGTCGAAGTCAGTATCGATATCAGGAAGCGAGATACGGTCTGGGTTGAGGAAACGCTCAAACAGCAGGTCGTATTTCAGCGGGTCGATCTTCGTAATGCCTAAGCAATAAGCCACCACACTACCTGCCGCAGAACCACGCCCTGGACCTACCATCACACCCAGTTCGTCACGGGCAGAGTTGATAAAGTCCTGCACAATGAGGAAGTAGCCTGGGAAACCCATTGTCTTCATGATGTGGAGTTCGAACTTCACGCGTTCCAAGACTTCTACGGGGAGACTGGATATTTCGGATTCACCAGATTCTCCGGGTTTTCCGTAGCGTCGAATAGCCCCCTCATAGGCCAGTTTCGCCAGATAGTCGGCCTCAAACTTGATACGATAGAGTTTATCGTAGCCACCAAGTTTCTTGATCTTCTTCTGACCCTCTTCCGGAGAGAGTTGGTTTTCACCGTTCTCATCGGAGGTAAACTCATCGTAGAGTTGCTGTTCCGTAAACTTCTGCCGCCACTCCTCCTCGGTGCCGAAGTCCTCAGGAATCGGGAAGAATGGCATGATGGGGTCGTTGTCGAGGCTATACACCTCCACCTTATTTAATATATCTAAGGTGTTGGCCAGTGCCTCCGGTACATCGCTGAAGATATCATTCATCTCCTGACGCGTCTTAAACCACTCCTGCTTGGAGTAGAGCATACGTGTCGGATCGTCGAGATCCTTACCCGTCGAGAGACAGAGCAGATGGTCATGGGCTTCGGCATTCTCCTTATCCACAAAATGGGCATCGTTGGTGCAGATGAGTTTGATACCATACTCCTTGGCCAGTTCTATCAGCACCTTGTTGGCCTGCTGTTGCATGGGATAGGTCTCACGGTTGGCACGGATAGAAGGATCAGTCACCTCATGGCGCTGCAACTCCAGATAGTAGTCGTCGCCCCACAGCCGCTGGTGCCACTCGATGGCCTCACGAGCCCCGGCAATATCGCCTTTCAGTATCTTCGCAGGCACCTCACCGGCAATACAGGCAGAACAAACAATCAGATCTTCGTGGTACTTCTCCAGTTCCATCCTATCGGTACGCGGACGACTATAGAAGCCGTCGACCCATGAGTTACTGACGAGTTTGATCAGGTTCTTGTAACCATTCGCATTCTTAGCCAGCACAATCAGGTGATAACCACCCAAGTCCTCCTTGTGTTCCTTCAGACTCTTGTCGCCTCGACGAGCCACATACATCTCACAGCCGAAGATGGGTTTGAAGGGTTCCTGTTTTGCCTCCTTCCGCTTTTTGTTGATGTCGTTGCAGATATCGTGAAATTCTTTGATGCCGAACATGTCACCGTGATCGGTGATGGCCATGCCCTTCATGCCGTCGTCTACCGCCTTATTGACAAGCCGTTTGATACTCGACTGTCCATCGAGGATTGAATAATATGTATGTACGTGCAGATGTATGAAATCTTCCATCAAAATGCTTGCTTTTTCCGTTTTCGTGGGTCAAAGTTACTGCTAAATCCTGAGATTATCAAAAGAAAAATGTGAAAAGTTTGTAATTTACGCAAAAAAGATGTACCTTTGCAACCGGAAACGAAAACAATCGGAAAGATAACTAATGGGAGAAAGAATCAAGAAACTGAAAAAAATCAGGATTCACCGCGAGGGTACCAACGAACTGACACTCAGTGCCGGACTGATTATCGCCATCAGTGTGCTGCTCCTGCGGCTCTTCGAATCACATATTCCTTTTTGGATATTCATCCTCATCTTCGGAACGGTCTGGTTTGTGGCATTGAACTTCTACCGCTGTCCTATCCGTTATTTTAATGGTGACACAGAGAAGTTAGTCGTAGCCCCTGCCGATGGTAAGATCGTCGTCGTGGAGGAAGCCGAAGAGAATGACTATTTCCACGATAAGCGCCTAATGATTTCCATCTTCATGAGTCCGTGGAACGTACATGCCAACTGGTTCCCCGTTGACGGCAAGGTGAAGTTCGTGAAGCATTTTGACGGCAACTACCACAAGGCGTGGCTACCCAAGGCCAGCGAGGAAAATGAGCATGCCGACATCATGATTACCACGCCTGACGGTGAGGATATATTGGTGCGCCAGATTGCCGGAGCCGTGGCACGACGCATTGTTACTTATGCCAAGCCCGAAGAGGAATGTTACATCGACGAGCACATGGGCTTTATCAAACTCGGCTCCCGCGTGGATGTATTCCTGCCAATGACAGCCCGCGCATGTGTCACAATGAATCAACCCACAACGGGCGACCAGACCGTCATAGCAAAATTAGCATAAATGAAAAAACATATCCCCAATACGATTACCTGCTGCAACCTCATCTCTGGCTGCATCGCCACATATTTTGCCTTCCAGGGTGATTTCCGTCTGGCTTTACTTTTCATCGTGATTGGGGCAGTCTTTGATTTCTTCGATGGCATGGTGGCACGCCTGCTGCATGTATCCTCCCCTATCGGCAAGGAACTCGACTCATTGGCCGATGACATCACCTTCGGCTTTGCACCTTCAGCCATCATCTACGGGTATCTCAGACCTGAAACAGAACTGCTTCCGTTTATTGTTTTCGTAATGGCCGCCTTCTCTGCACTACGACTGGCGAAGTTCAATCTCGACGAGCGTCAGGCCATGGGATTCATCGGACTCCCGACACCTGCCAATGCGCTTTTCTGGGGTTCACTCATTGTCGGCGCAGGCGATTGGATGAAGTCGGCACCATTTATTGGTCCCAACCTAAGTCTGGTCATTCTGGCAGGTGTATTCATCAGTTGTTGGCTGCTCATCAGCGAGATACCCATGTTCGCCTTGAAGTTCAAGACCTGGGGCTGGAAGGGCAATGAGATCAAATACATCTTTATCCTCTCCTGCATACCACTGCTGCTCCTATTAGGAGTCACTGGCCTGGCCGCCATCATTGCATGGTATGTCATTTTGTCTGTCGCCACAAACAAAAGAACCTAAAAACAATCTATCATTATGCTAAAAGGATTCGTTGCTATCATACTCTTTATCCTCATTGCCATTGCTATCGCCGTGGCGGTGGTTCTCCGATTCATGTACAAAGGAGTCAGGAACCTGAAAGAGATACAGGAGGAAATCATCAACACGGGCGGCAAGAAGTTCAGTCGCCAGGAGTATATCCGCTATCAGCGCCAACAGAGTGGAAAGAATTCCTTCGACAAGGATTACTTCAAGAGTAGTGGCAGCAAGAAGCAAGAGCCGAAGACAGAAAAACAAACCACTACCCGCAAAACAACGACGGATAGTGGTGTAACGATTATTGACGACCGCGAGGCTGAAGAGAAGAAAAAGATCTTCGACCACAACGACGGCGAATACGTCGAGTTCGAGGAAGTCCGCGATTAGCGGACTCCCGCAGGCAGATTTAAGGATGCACGAGCGTGCCTATCTGCTCGCCTTCCATCACCTTTTTCAGATTACCGACCACGTCCATGTTAAAGACATAGATGGGGAGGTTGTTGTCCTGACACATGCAGACGGCTGAGAGATCCATTACCTTCAAGCCGCGCTCCAACACCTCCTGATAAGAGATGTCGTCAAACTTCGTGGCCGTCGGATCCTTCTCAGGATCGGCGGTATAGATGCCATCCACACGCGTTCCCTTCAGCATCACGTCGGCTTCGATCTCCACGCCACGCAGACTGCTGCCCGTATCGGTGGTGAAATAAGGCTGGCCCGTACCGGCAGAGAAGATACATACATAACCGGCCTCCATCGCCTCGATGGCCTTCCACTTGCTGTAGAACTCGCCGATTGGTTCCATGCGGATGGCTGTCAGCACCTTGTTCTTCACGCCTTCTGCATCGAGGGCACTGCTCAATGCCAGCGAGTTGATCACTGTGGCGCACATACCCATCTGGTCGCCCTTCACACGGTCGAAGCCTTTCTTCGAACCGCTCAGGCCACGGAAGATGTTTCCGCCACCGATGACGATACCGATCTGCACACCCATCTCGGCCACTTCCTTAATCTGACGGGCATAGTCGCCCAGACGCTCGGGGTCGATACCATGACCCTGCTTTCCCATCAGGCTCTCGCCCGACAACTTCAAAAGAATTCTCTTAAACCTCATGATCATTTACAATTTGACAATTTACTATTTACAATTTATTACTCAATTTCATTATTAAGCAATTATATGACGAACTCCACCTCCTTAAAGGCGTAGGTGCGTTCCTTACCCTCAGCATCTCTGAGTAACAGGC
>JAFZNI010000115.1 GCA_017551005.1 Prevotella sp. | reverse complement strand
GGTCCTGGCACCATTGACGGCACAGGCCGATATGTCAGCGATGCAGCCGACGAGAACGCTATTCGCAGTGTCGATAACACGAAAGAATACCTCAACGGCGGCGGACAGGTGATGTACGGGCCGGAATTCCTGACTGTATTCAACGGCGAGACAGGCAGTGCTGTCCACACCGTTTATTATAACCCAAACCGTGGCTGTTTCGTGGGTGGTTCGCCAGAAGGCCGTTTCGATATTTGGGGCGACGACTACGGCAACCGTTCGGAGCGCTATCTGGCTACGGTGGCTCACCTCGACGCTTCACAGCCGACTCATGCCAGTGCTGTGATGTGTCGTGGCTACTACACTCGTTCCTACCTCTGGGCTGTCGATTTCAACGGAGAGAAACTTTCTACACGCTGGCGCCATGCCAGTCTGTCGAACAAGACTGTGTTGACTCACGATAGTCAGGGTAAAAAGGACGTGCGTACATATACCAAGGCCACCTATGCCGGAACCAACCACTGCACAGCCTACTCACAGGGCAACCACAATATTTCATGTGCCGACGTGGATGGCGATGGTATGGATGAGGTCATCTACGGCTCGGCAGCCATTGACCATGACGGCACTCTGCTGTGGAGCACAGGCTTGAATCATGGCGATGCCATCCATGTAGGCGACCTCATGCCCGATCGTCCTGGCCTCGAAGTGTTTACAATCCACGAAGATCCTCCATTCGGTATGCACATCTGCGACGCGGCCACGGGGGAACTGCTCATTCACATGACTGGTGATGGCGACACCGCTCGTGGCATTGCGGCCGACTTCACACCCGAGCGCGGTTATGAATTCTGCTACTTTGGAGATGGCAATATGTACAATGCTCCGACAGGTGCCATCGTGGGTGGTGCCAGTGCCCAAAACTTCCGAATCTACTGGGATGGCGACATCTATGATGAGATTCTCAACGACAAAGGCGGCGGTCACAACCAGCCCTTCCTTGAGAAATACAAAGGCGGTGGTCTGGTCGTCGATGGCAAGCGTCTCTTCGAACAGGGCTATTCCATGTCCTGCAATGGCACCAAAACCACACCCTGCCTGCAGGCAGACATCTTCGGCGACTGGCGTGAAGAACTCATCTTCTTCAACGGCTCCGACAAGACGACGCTCAACATTTTCTCCACGGCTCTCAAAACTAACGCTCGTGTACCTTGTCTGATGTACGATCACGTCTATCGCCTGGGTATTGCTTGGCAAAACGTCGGTTACAACCAACCGCCGCATCTTGGCTATTACCTGCCCGATGCTACAGCCGCCCGTTTTACCCTTGTCGATGCAAATATCGTTCACTATGTCAACTGCACAGGTGCTCAGATCATCAGCGTCACCGCTCCCGATGGAACGATCTCCAACACGTTGCCTGACGGCGTCAGCATGGATCAGGACACGCGCCTCTGCAATCTCGTCTTCAACGGATTGGATTCGGCACAAGGCGAGTGGTTGATTACCGTTTCCTCCATCGATAGCGGCAATGGCACGGAAACCATCGAGACTTTCACTCTCAATCTCGGCGAACTCACTGGCATCGAAGAAATCACAGACAGACAATCTGTTAATAATGATGATACCTACGACCTGCAGGGTCGACGTCTGCCCACCAACTCCATATCAGCGCCAGGCATCTACTTGAAGCGTAATCAGAAGTTCATCGTGCGATAGCGTTTTTTCAGTTCCTTTGCACCTGATACTGACGTATTCTGCGAAATAAAGTCATAAATTTTGACTTTACTCTACAACTTATGGAAGTTTTACCTACAGTTTGGCTGTCTATTTTCTATTGTATATTCGACTATGAACCAGTGTATGAACATCCGACATTCACTCTTTTTCCTTCTTTTATCTGTCCTTTGGCTGCTCACCGATCAAACAGCCATGGCGCAGAAGTTGATTCATTACACGACTGTCGAGGGTGGTAAATGGCAACAAGAGAAAGTGACGCTTAGTCAGAAGCCTGCCTCCGATCCTCTCCTTGTTATCACAGGACAGGAACAGGGACATGAGTTCCGCGCCTGGGGCACGTGTTTCAACGAACTCGACCTTGACGCTTTGGAACTGCTCAAGCCCGAGGAACAGGAAGAGGTGATGCGTCGTATCTTCTCGCCCGATGGCGACCTGCGTTTCACACGTGGCCGTCTTACCATGAATGCCAACGATTATAGCCGCGCTTGGTACTCCTGCGATACCGTGAGCGGAGACTTTTCCCTCCGCTATTTCAATATTGAGCACGACAAGCAGAATGTCATCCGCCTCATTCGACGCGCGCAGAAGTACCAACCCTTGCTTACCTTCTGGGTATCCCCTTGGAGTCCGCCCACTTGGATGAAAATCAATCAGGACTATCCTGTCATGTCGAGTAAGTTCAACACACAAGTTCCCGAAAAGGACTACTTGCTCTTCGGTGGTGGTGAAGTCGACGAGACAGAGGTGATGAACGCCGGACAGCAGAAAGGAAGGCTGTTCCCTAGACAATTAGCCTCTCAGGACTACTTTATTCAGGAGCCTCGTTACTTGCAGGCATACGCTGACATGTTCAGCAGATTCATTGACCTTTATGCTGCTGAAAACATTCCTATTGATGGAGTGATGTACCAGAACGAAGCCTACTCCTACACCGCCTACCCTGGTTGTGCATGGACGGCAGAGGGCACCCTACGTTTCAACCGCGATTTTCTCATCCCCACGCTGCTTCGGCAACATCCTGAGGTGCAAGTTAGCATCGGTACTCTAAACACGAATCGCCTGACATATGTTGAAAAGTTTATTGATGGACTGAAAGACCAAGTTGCAGCCATTGGTCTCCAATGGGAAGGACGCCTTATCATTGACTCACTGCGCACGCGCTATCCAGGCCTTCGTCTCATT
>JAFZNI010000114.1 GCA_017551005.1 Prevotella sp. | reverse complement strand
TGTTTACGCATAATTCAAGTCTCCTATTCTTTAAATACCAAGTTTCTGATTATATTCTTTCAAAGTCTCAAGTACGTTGCACTTAACGTGAACGAAGTTCTCGATGCCAGCGGCCTTAAGATCCTCCATACAAGCAGGAGCACCAGCCACAACAAACATGGCACGACCATTCAAGTACTTAAATGCAGGGATAGCGTACTCAGCATACTCGTCGTCGCTCGAGCAGATAACAATGATATCGGCCTTAGCCTCGAGAGCAGCATCAACACCCTCCTCAACGGTCTTGAATCCGAGGTTGTCAATTACCTTATATCCAGCGCAAGCAAGGAAGTTGCACGAGAACTGTGCACGAGCCTGACGCATGGCCAGATTACCAATGGTAAGCATGAATGCCACAGGAACCTTGGTCTCCTCAGTATGGATGCGCAGATCCTCAAAGTCGGCAGCCAAGCGAGTGCTATCGATAGTCTTGAAAGCAACGCTCTCTTCACCCTGATGGTGCACACCACCGCAACCGCAATTGTGCTTGTAAGCACGCTTGTTCTCGCTCTTCTCAGTGAAGTTAGGGAACTGGTTGGTTCCAAGCAGGAACTCCTTACGCTTGGCAGCATCACCATGACGCTTCACATTGGTAGCGTTGATATCGTCCTGAACGGTGCCAGCCTTAATGGCAGCGAGGAAGCCTCCCTCCTCTTCTACCTTCAGGAATATCTTCCAAGCCTCCTGGGCCAGGGCATCCGTCAGGTGCTCGATATAGTAAGAACCGGCACCTGGATCTACGATACGGTCGAAATGGCTTTCTTCCTTAATAATCAACTGCTGGTTGCGGGCGATACGCTCAGAAAAATCGGTAGCCTCCTCGTAAGGAGCATCGAACGGTGTTACCACCATCGAGTGAACACTACCCAAGGCAGCACTCATAGCCTCGGTTTGCGAACGGAGCAGGTTTACATAACTATCAAACAGCGTCTGGTTATAAGTAGATGTCGTAGCATTGACGATCATCTTACAAGCACAGTCGCACTTCGGCTCATATTGTTTCACGATCTGAGCCCAAAGCAGACGGGCAGCACGGAACTTAGCCAGTTCCATGAAGTAGTTCTCGCTGACGCCCATGTTGAACTTGATGCTCTTGGCAGCGAGATCCACATCTACGCCAGCATCCGTCAACTGCTGCAGATACTCATTACCCCAAGCCAGGGCATAGCCCAACTCCTGAGCGATATAAGCACCAGCATTGTTCAGGGCATCGCTGCTCACGGCGATACAGCGGAAGTTGGGATAGTCCTTCAAGGCCTCCACGAGTTTCGGAGCAACCTCCAAAATCGGCGTGACATCCTTACCCTTCATCACCATCTTGGCCATTGGATCGAACTCGATAGAGCCAACAACCTTTTCCTTGTCATAACCCTTCTTAGCGAAGAAGTCGATAAGAATCTCTGCTAACTCCAAAGAATGACGGGGACAAGTAGCGAAGTTCAGTTCGATGATGTCGCAGTAGATACCATCGAGCAAAGTCTCCACCGTCTCCTTGCTCACCAGTTTGCCAGGCAGTTTGAAGCCTAAGGAGTCGATACCCTTGTTCAGGATGTCGAGTGCCTTGGCGTTGGCTGCCTTGGGATCGTCCACCACAATATTCTGACGGACATACCACACGTTTGAGTCCTTCTTGTTACCACGAATGAACGGGAACTCTCCAGGGAGAGCGTCGGGTGTCTTCAGGTTCGCCAGGTCTTCACGACGATAGAAGGGCTGCACATTAAAACCTTCATTTGTTCTCCATACCAAGCGCGTCTGGAAGTCGGCACCTTTCAGGTCAACCTCAATTTTGTCCAACCACTCCTGTCTGGTTGGCGCAGTGAACTCGGTAAAGAGTTTTTCTTTGTTTGCCATAAATTTTACGTTTATTTACTATATAAGTTTGTTTTAAGTCCCACTTAACGGGCTACAAAGATACAAACTTTTTAGCCAAATCGGTCAATTGAATTGTGAAAGAAATAAAAAATCGATTTATATTCAAAATTAACTGCACAAAATTGCATTAAATGAGCATTTTTTGAGTACCTTTGCAGCGCATTTTTGGGAAATGCGCTGTTAGTACAGGTATATAAGAAGGTAAATTATTATATGACAGATTCTTTTCAATGGCTGAAAGACTTATTTATGTCCACCGATTCGGTGGCGCATATCGTGTTGCTCTATGCCATCGTGATAGCCATCGGTGTCTATCTGGGTAAGATCAAGGTCTTCGGTGTTTCACTGGGTGTGACCTTCGTACTCTTTGCAGGCATCCTCGCTGGCCATATCGGCTTTACCGCCCCCACCAACATCTTGACGTTCATGCAGGATTTCGGACTGATACTGTTCGTGTTCATGATTGGTCTGCAGGTAGGCCCTGGCTTCTTTGAGAGTTTCGGCACCGCAGGCATCAAACTCAACGGTCTGGCAGCCTCGGCTATCCTGCTGAATATCCTCGTGATGTTTGCCTGTTACTACATCTTCTTCGACACCAGCAACACGTCCAACCTCCCCATGCTGGTGGGTACCCTCTACGGTGCTGTCACCAACACCCCCGGACTTGGTGCTGCCAACGAGGCGCTGAACACAGTGTTCCCCAACGGTGGAGCCCCACAGATCGCCTCGGCATACGCCTGTGCCTATCCCCTCGGTGTTCTCGGAATCATCGGTGCTACTATATTAATAAGGTACGTGTGTAAAGTGAGACTCGAGAAGGAAGAGGAGCGTCTGAAGGCGATGGAAGAAACGAACGTCAACAAGAAACCCTACAAAATGCACTTAGAGGTAACCAACAAGTACCTCGAAGGTAAGACGCTGTTGCAGGTACACGACTTCCTGAACCGCGACTTCGTGGTGTCACGTCTCGTTCATGAGGGAGAACTCTGTATTCCCAACCGCGATACTATTTTCCATGTGGGCGACCAGATGTTGATTGTCTGTGCTGAGGCTGACCAAGAGGCTATTATGGCCTTTATCGGTCCGAAGATCGATATTGACTTCGAGCAGCAGGATCAGCCCTTGGTATCGAAGCGCATCCTCATCACCAATCCGAAGAGTAACGGCAAGACCTTGGCATCAATGCATTTCTCGAGTGTCCACGGTGTGAATGTCACCCGACTGACTCGTCACGGCATGGATCTCTTCGCCTCTTCCAGTCTGCCCCTGCAGGTGGGTGACAAGATCATGGTGGTAGGACCAGAAGACGCTGTCGACCGTGTAGCCAACCAGATGGGCAACTCCCTGCGTCGTCTGAATGCGCCGAATATCGCCACCATCTTCGTGGGTGTCTTCCTCGGATTGATCTTCGGCTCATTCCCCTTTGCCATCCCAGGAATGCCTGTTCCCGTGAAATTAGGTCTGGCTGGTGGTCCGCTGATCATCGCCATCCTTATCGGTCGCTATGGTTATAAGATCCACCTCGTCACCTATACGACCACTTCGGCGAACATGATGTTGCGAGAGATTGGTCTTGTGCTCTTCCTCGCCTCCGTAGGTATCAAGGCTGGAGCTGGGTTCTTCGAGACGGTGGTCGACGGTGACGGTCTGCTCTATGTGCTGACAGGATTTCTGATTACCGTCATCCCGATTCTGATTGTCGGTACTATCGCACGCATCCGATATCAGTTCAACTATTTCACCATTGCAGGTATGATAGCCGGTACGTACACCGATCCTCCGGCATTGGCTTACGCCAACAGCATCTGTTCGAAGGAGGCTCCGGCCTTAGGCTATTCGACGGTCTACCCATTGTCGATGTTCCTGCGCATCTTCACTGCGCAGATCATCATACTGTTCTTCTGCGGATGAGGAAGATTGATTATTGAAAATTGAAAATTAAAGATTAATACACGTATATAAAAATGAATAACTTCAGAGTTCTGCTCAGCGGATTGTTGCTGACAAGTGCTTCGGCGGTGATGGCGCAGGGTGCCAATAACATCCGCATCAACGAGGTGCTGACCAACAATACCGCCAACATCCAGGATGAGTACGGACAGCGGGAGGCATGGATAGAGTTGGAGAACACCTCGTTCACCACTTATAACATCCGTGGTATGTATTTCACCACCGACCGTAGCGTTCTTGATCCCAACATGAGTGTGCCTGAACGCATCAAGCGTATGAGCGTCATCCCCAGTGGAGACACACGTACACAGATTGGCGGTCGTCAGCACCTGGTATTCTACTGCAACTCTAACCCTGCACAGGGCAAATTGCACCTCTCACTAAAGGTTCCCATGTCGGAGCCTCTCTGGATTGGCTTCTACAACGGCAATGCCACAGAACTGATTGACTCAGTCAGTATACCAGCCCTTGCCGCAGACC
>JAFZNI010000113.1 GCA_017551005.1 Prevotella sp. | reverse complement strand
GTCGATCTTCTCGATGATGCTTCCCGAGGCGACTCGCTTGGCATCCAGGGGACTGCGGCGTATGGTCTCCTGGATACGGATGCCGTCGCCATCGTAGTTCGGGTCGATAAACACGCCAAGGTTGGCCGTTGTCAGTGAGGCCCCGTCTGGATAATAGCGGGCACCGGTATGTGAGGCATTCAACTCGCCAAGCATCTCTGAGAGCATGTCGCGGAAGTCGTAGTTGTTGTTGATATGTGGCAGGAACTTCTCATAGACCTTTCTGTAGGCCTGCCAGTCCACACCGTGCATCTTGGGGTCATAGAACTTATCCTGCACCTGTTGCCAAATATGGTCGAACAGATACTGACGCTCCTGATATGGACGGTAGTTGAATGTCGCCTCGAACTCAATGTTCGTGCTCTTGTTGCTTGACAGTTCTATCTTCTTGATCGAGCGGCCAGCCATATACAGTGTCTTGAACTCTTTGTCGGCAACCATCCGTCCGCGTCCGACACCTTTGAGCACCAGTTCTGTCTTATCCTCCAAGAAGTCGCGTTTCCAGAGGTCGGCATCACCTTCGAAGGGCGTCTGATAGTAAAGGGTGTCGCCCTTCGGACTCAGCACGTAGTCTCCCAGACGACTTGAGTTCACGGTCAATCTGACAATACGGTCGCGACAGTTCTCAAGGTCAGGTATGAACACAGAGGCACTATCTTCTGTCTTTTTACCCTTGGCATCCTTCTTGCCCTTCTTGGCTTTCTTGTCCTTACTGTCCTTCTTGGCATCTTCGGCAGCCTTCTTCGCCTCCTTCTCAGCCTCGTCGGCAAGGGCTTTCTCCTCCTTGGTCATGCGGAAACGGTTGTAGGCGTCGAGGTCGAAGAACATCAGGTACGCGTCAGACTCTGCACCCCAACTGCCATGACTGCGATAGCCTGCACGGTCGCTTTCGAAGATCATCCCCTTGCCACCGAGCGCCCATTTGCCGCCAGTGTCGCTGTAACCGCTGTTGGTCAGGTTGTAGGGAGCCTTCTGACCTGTGGCATCCACAAGGGCGATGTCACTGTTGTTCCAGCCGCCAGTGCCTATGTAACTTGCCAAGAGCCAACGACTGTCTGGACTCCACTCAAACCAGAGGTCACCGTCACTGTAGGAGTAGTTGAATTTCGCGTCGAGCACGGTCTTTACCTGATGGGTGGCGAGGTCGAGGACACGCAGGGCACCACGGTCTTCGAAGAAGGCCACCTTCTTGCCGTCGGGTGAGTACTTGGGCTGCAGCGAAGTGATGTCGCTGGTGGTGAGCCGTTCTTCCTTCAGGTCGGTGGCATAGGCAAACTGTTTCTCGTCCTTGCTCACTATCGTTGTCTGATAGAGTTGCCAGTGTCCGCCACGCTCAGCACAATACACCAGACTCCGTCCGTCGGGTGAGAAGTCGATGCTACGCTCCTGCTCAGGGGTGTCTGTGATCTGACGGGTGGTCTTGTAGTCGATGGAGGTCACATAGACATCGCCGTGCATGATGAAGGCAATCTCCTTGTTCTTCGGCGAGGGACTTATCTCTGTGGCATCAGAGCCCTTTATCTGACGGATCAGGCTACGGTCGCCCATGTCGGACGTGATGCTTACCTTCACCTTCTGCTCCTTGCCTCCGCTGTAGGTGTATATCTCTCCGTCGTAACCATAGCAGAGCGTGCCGTCGTTGGCTACGGTCAGGAATCTCACGGGGTTCTGCTGGTGGTGCGTCACCTGCTTGTCGGTAGTACCGTCGATGGTGCGCTGCCAAACATTGAAGGTACCGTCCTGCTCACTGAGGTAGTAGAACGATTTCCCGTCGGGAGCCCAACGGGGCGTACGGTCCTCCCCACGGAAAGAGGTGAGTTTGGTATACTTGTCGCTGCTCAGGAGCCAGATGTCCCGGCAGATAGAACTCTGGTGGTGCTTGCGGAAGGGATCCTCATAACCCTTCTTGTCGTGATACAGGATATCGCCATTGGCATTGATACTGATATCCTCCATGGTGATCACACTGTAGAGCCTTGGGCGCTCGCCACCCTGCGAGCCTACCTCATAGACCTGCGAGAAGTCACGCTGTGCGAATATCGACGACTGGGCTGTGGGCATCATCGCTGCACTGAAGAGCACATGATTGTTGTCGCTCCAGGCGATAGGAGTCTCATCAGTACTGTGGGTGGTCAACCGTGTGGGCACTCCCCCATCCTTACCGATCACGTAAATATCGAAACTTCCCTCGCGGGTGGAGGCAAAGGCTATGCGACTTCCGTCAGGACTCCATACGGGATAGGCGTCATAGGCGGCATTGGTCGTTATCTGCCGAGCCTGTCCGCCTGTCGTCGGTACGGAGAACAGGTCTCCCTTGTAAGAGAACACGATGGTCTTGCCATCCGGTGAGATGGCGGGGAACCGCATCCACAGCGGTTCAGCCTCTGCGCTCAGCATCGTAAGCAGCATGGCGGCAATGATTGTAAGTTGCTTCATTGTATCTTAGTTTATTATTCTTTTTCGAAAAAAACAGTACTGGCAGAATAAACATGTAGGCGTACTGCCAGTACGGAAGCGGTTGTACTCTGGTACGAAGAAGGAATCACTGTAGTACAAAACGGGGGATACTATGGTGCAGAACTCCCGTACTGATGACAGAGACTATCCCTCCCAGTTATAGTGCCGTTCGAAGGTGTCAAAGTCAAGGTGCGAAAGACCGAGTTCAGCCAGTACATTCTCAATGACGACAATGTCTGCAGGCGAACAGAGTCTATCCCCTCTTCTGCGCTCAAAGTAGCCAGTCCGTCCGAAATGATTCTGGAGTTTCTTCATAAACACCTTATACTGGCGCGGCAGCATCTCCTCCTTCATAGCCGCAAAGCCACGGGCAAACACCTGAGGCTCATCCGAGCGGAAGAACTCACACTGCTCTGACGGTTGAGTGAGTCGAGGGTTTACTATCTTGACAATCCTGTCGGTTTTTCCAAGCATCTGTCTTGCCTTCTGTCGTAGGCAATGTTCAGCCACAGGACAGTCCGTCACGACGCAGAAAGGATAGCCGTCGGGCACTAAGTCGAGAGTCATTTTATTCATGTATCGATATTCTTTTTGTTTCAGACGGACCTATTGAATGCTCTCGATGCGGAGTTTGAGCAGGCCGGCGGGGACGCGCACCTCCACGACATCACCTACCTTCTTGTTGAGCAAGGCCTGGGCGATGGGCGACTTGATGGAGATCTTCCCTTCACGGAGGTTGGCCTCGTGCGGACTGGCAATGGTGTAGGTCATCCTGGCATTGTTGGCCAGATTGGTCATCTCCACCTGACTGAGCAACTGCACACTGCCGTTAGCCAACCTCGACATGTCGATGACCCGTGCGTTGGCCAGCACTTTCTGCTTGAAACGAATCCTGCCAAGCAACCGTGACTGTTCGCGCTTGGCAGCATGATACTCGAAGTTCTCGCTGAGGTCGCCCTTGTCGCGAGCCTCAGCGATTGCTTCTCGTACCTGAGGGAGTTCCACACTCTCCAGTTGATGCAGTTCGGCTACGAGTTTGTCGTAGCCTTCCTGTGACATGTATTCAAAGGCCATTGCTTAGAGGTTCAGGTCTTTCTTAAGAGCCTCAATCTTCGCATCGGCAGCCTTAGAACATGCCTCGTAGTCGGCAGCACCCTTGAAGGCTGGATCCTTGACCTCCGTATAGAACTTGATCTTTGGCTCTGTGCCAGAAGGACGGACGCTGACTTTCGTGCCATCCTCGCAGAACCACTGGAGCACGTTCGAGGTGTCGGGCATGTTGAGTTTCGTCACGTTGCCCTGGGCATCCTTGGCCTCTAAGGTCTTGTAGTCCTTCCACACGCAGACCTTCGAGCCACCGAGGGTCTTCGGCGGGTTCTCACGGAAGTTGGTCATCATCTGCTTGATCTCGTCGGCACCTGTCTTACCCGGACGCACCACATTGACAGTGATCTCCTTCGAGAAGCCATACTCCTTATAGATATTCATGAGCAGGTCGTAGAGCGTCATACCGTTGTCACGTGCCCAGGCTGCAATCTCACAGATGAGACAGATAGAGGCTGGGGAGTCCTTGTCGCGCACCTTATCAAACGGCAGGAAACCGAAACTTTCCTCACCGCCGCCGATGTACTTCTTCTTGCCTTCGTTGACGCGGATCTCGTTGGCAATCCACTTGAAGCCCGTGTAGCAGTCCATATACTCTACGCCGTTCTTCTTAGCAATCTCGGCGATGACCTCGGTAGTCACGATGGTCTTCACGAGGAACTCGTTACCCTTCAACTGGCCCAGTTTCTTCTTGTTGGCGATGATGTACCACGAGAACATCATAGCGGTCTGGTTACCATTCAGAATCTCCCACTCGCCCTTCGGGTTGCGGCAGACGATGGCCAGACGGTCTGCATCAGGATCGGAAGCAATCACCAGGTCGGCATTCAGTTTCGTACCGAGTTTCATGCCTAAGGTCATTGCCTCAGCATTCTCGGGATTGGGGCTGATGACGGTGGGGAAGTTACCATCGACAACCATCTGCTCGGGTACCACATGGATATTCTGGAAGCCCCATGAGCGCAGGGCCATCGGAACGATGACACGACCTGTGCCGTGCATCGGCGAATAGACGATGTTGAGGTCTTTCTGACGCATGATGACATCCTGATCCACCATGGCCTCCTTCACTGCCTGGATATAGTCCCAGTCCATCTCACCACCGATGATGCTGATGAGGTCCTTGTTACCCTCGAACTTCACGTCCTGAATCTTTACCTTGTTCACCTCGTCGATGATACCCTTGTCGTGGGGAGCCAGCACCTGTGCACCGTCGTCCCAGTAGGCCTTGTAACCATTGTACTCACGGGGATTATGAGAAGCGGTGACATTCACACCAGCCTGACAACCGAGTTGACGGATGGCAAACGAGATCTCCGGCGTGGGACGGAGGCTCTCGAAGAGATATACCTTGATGCCGTTGGCAGAGAAGATGTCGGCCACTGTCTCAGCGAACATACGTCCGTTGTTACGACAGTCGTGACCTACCACCACTGCACTCTGCTTACCAGGGAAGGCCTTGTTGATGTAGTTGGCGAATCCCTGGGTAGCCATACCCACAATGTACTTGTTCATGCGGTTCGTGCCTGCACCCATGATACCGCGCAAACCACCTGTTCCAAACTCCAAATTCTGATAGAAAGCATCGATAAGAGCCGTCTTATCGGGGTTGTCAAGCATTGCCTGTACTTCCTTACGTGTCTCCTCGTCAAAGGCCGGAGAGAGCCATTCTTTTGCAACTGCCTCGCACTGGGCAATCAACTGAGCATTTTCTGCCATAGTCCTTACGTTTTTATCTGTTTTAGATTGAATTACATTCTATCCTACAAAAGTACAAATAAAAACGATAAGGTATATCAAAGGAAGCAAACTTTTTTATTTCTTTAAGATTTTATCTATCTCATCAAACTGTTTACCCATGTTCAGGTTGAAATAGATGCGATAGAGGGCGGGGCCCCATTTCTGGGTTTGTTGAGGGGCCAACGCACGGTATTTCTCCATATAAGGCAAGGCTTTCTGATACATCTCCCTGACCAGTTTCTTGTGCCGTTGCGGATCCATGCGCAGGGCGATATTCAGATAGGCGGAACCGCCATTGAAATAGGCATCAGCCTGCTTGTCGTTGAGTGTCAGCAACTTGTTGGTAAGGGCCAGACTCTCTGCGTAGCGTTCCTGCTGCATCAGCACGTTCGACTTGGCATAGAGATACAGTTCGTTGAGCGAATCGGCCTCCAAAGCCTTGTCAACGACATGCAAGGCCTTCTCGTACTGGCCAGTCTGCGTGTACCGGTCCATCAGACGCGGGAAGAAATAGTTCGATGTCGGGTATTCTGCAAAACCATCGCGGAGCGTGGCCACATACATGGAGTCGTCTTTCAGGGTCTTCCACGACTCGGCTATGTATTGGAACGTCATGTCGCGCTTCGACGAATCGGCAAGAGCCAATCCCCGATGACGAAGGGCAAGCACCGGGTCGTTCATCCTGTAGCCACAATAGCAGGCCCAATAAGCGGCCTCCGCCTTGCGGTCATCAGAAAAGATAGGATCATATCCCGTAAACAAAGGCTGGCGGGTACAGTCGATGTAGGTCTCGAAGAAGTCATAGGCCTTCTGGAAATCGCTCTTCCTCACGTGATAGGCACCCCCGAAGAAAAGGTTCGGCCTGTAGCCGATCATATCCCTCGCCACATCCTTTCGAAGTTCCGGTTCCACCCTACCCTTCTTATCGGGTCTCATATCGAGGGAGTCCATACAGAAGGCGATGGAGAACATGCGGCGCACCAACGAGAAGAACTGCGCCGTGTCTTGCTGCTTGTGCATATAGAACCGTTCGTTGGCCTGTTCATACTGCTTCTGCACACTCTGGAGCCATATCTCGTAGATGCGCTTGTTGTCCTGGTTGGCAGAATCCTTCAGCAAGTCGGTCATCAGTTTCTCCGCCCTGTCAAGGTTCTTGCCGCTCTTCAGGTATGTACGAGCCTCGCCTATCTGTTTCCGTTGGGCGGAGACAGATGCCGTCAGAAAGAAGATGCAACAAAACACGATAACCAGCCGGTTGATCAACATTTTCACCTTAATTATATTATTGCGGGACAAAGGTACGAAAAAATCCCCAAAGGCTCTGAGTCCTTTGGGGATAATTAACATATTCTTGACTGAAAGACTGCCTTTATTCCAGAGCGGCAGCCTTTGCCTCCTGCCCAAGTTGGGTATAGATGTTATGCAACAGATACTTCCACTTCACAGTACCCTGATCAGGATCCAACTGCTGGCACTTCTCGAAGTCTAACTGAGCAGCACCGAGCAGATCCTTGAACTTCGTCTCGTTCTCAGGCGTCAGACGACCAGTACGTGTATCAGCGTTAGCCTCATTGAATTCAACGGCAATATTGTACTTGCAGACGGCACGATAGTAGGCGAACTGCACATAGTTTGGCTGTGTCTCAGGAATGAGGTTCCACTGGTCAATGGCCTCAGCATACTTTTTCTGGTTCTGCAACAGGAAAGCCTTGTAGATGTGAGGAAGTACGGAGTTGGGATACTTGGCCATGTGCTCCTCGCCAATCTTCATGACAGCATCCTCCTGGTTGTTGAGAATCAAGGCATCACACATATAAGAATAGACCTTCTCGTTCTCAGGATACTGGGCATACAAATCCTTCATGTCGTTGATGAACTTCAGTGAGTCCTCCTTTGTGGAACGGTTCTTGCCCATCGTGTACAGAAGAAGGTCGATACTGAAGTCGCGAACCTGCTGGATGGTATCGTTAGCACCGATCTTCAGAAGTTCGATGGCACGACCAGTCTTCTCCAACTGCATGGCGGCACGACCTGCATAGTAAGCAGCGATACCGCGATTCGGGTCATTCTTGACAGCAGGAATCACATTGAAGAGAGGAGAATCGGCAGCCTTCAGATATGCATCAAGGCATGTGAAGGCATCTTCGTTCTTAGAGTCCTCAGCAAAGGTGCAGCCATTATCATACAAACCCTTGAACACACTCACCAGACGATCCTGATTCTTCTTCTGGAAAGCGGGCTTCACCTGTCCTTTGGCATTGGGAAGGATATCATACTTGTCGCACTCAGCAGCATAGTTAAGAGCATCGATACCAGCCTTGATCATACCTTCGGTGTCCACCGGATCATTCTTCTTAAGCATCTGATTGGTGGTCTTGATGTCATCTTCCTTCTTATACTTCGCATAAGCAAGGTCGACAAGTTTGTTGTAAGCCTTAGCCTTCTCCTGATCGTTGGCGAGTTGACTCAGGCC
>JAFZNI010000112.1 GCA_017551005.1 Prevotella sp. | reverse complement strand
TTTTATTCACGACCTTTATGGAGGAGGTGATTTTATACCCTTGGCAGTGCCAGTATTTATAGGTAATGAGAAGAATTACCTTAATGATTGTATCGATACGACTTTTGTAAGTAGTGTTGGCAAATTTGTTGATAGATTTGAAGAAGACACTGCTAATTATACTGGATGTAAAAGAGCCGTAGTATGTGTAAGTGGCACAAATGCTTTGCATATGGGTCTTATGCTAGCAGGTGTTGAGCGTGATGACGAAGTACTGACTCAAGCATTAACTTTCATTGCGACATGTAATGCATTGAGTTATATTGGTGCTCATCCTGTTTTTATCGATGTTGATAAAGATACGATGGGGTTATCTCCTGTATCTGTTCGTGAATGGTTAGCAAAGAATTCTGAGAAAAAAAATGGAGAATGCTATAATAAACACACGGGTCGTAGAGTAAAGGCTTGTGTGCCTATGCATACTTTTGGCCATCCTGTTCATTTGGATGAATTAGTCGAAGTCCTGAAGGAATATAACATAGAGTTGGTTGAAGATGCTGCTGAAAGCATCGGCTCTCTCTACAAAGGTAAACATACTGGAACTTTTGGTAAGGTGGGAGCACTTAGTTTCAATGGCAACAAAACCATAACTACTGGAGGCGGGGGTATGATGCTTTTCAATGATGAAGAACTTGGTGCTTTTGCAAAACATATCACCACTCAAGCAAAGATCCCTCATCGTTGGGAGTTCCGTCATGACCATATAGGTTACAATTATCGTATGCCAAACATAAATGCCGCATTGGGCTGTGCACAGTTAGAGCATATTGAGGAGTATGTTGCCTCAAAGCGCGAAACAGCCCATGCCTATGAGGAGTTCTTCAAAAACATAGATGGTATTGATTTCTTTGTTGAACCAGAGGACACCCGTAGTAATTATTGGCTGAATGTAGTTATTCTTAAAGGCCGCGATGCCCAGCAAGATTTCTTGCAATACACCAATGACAATGGTGTGATGACACGTCCCATTTGGGAACTGATGAACCGTCTTCCCATGTTTGAGAAATGTGAGAATGATGGGTTGAAGAATACTATCTGGTTTGCAGATAGAGTTGTTAATATTCCAAGTAGTGTAAGATTATAAATAAACAATTTATAAAAATAGATAACATGGACAATAATAGTATTATTTTCAAGAAGTTCGATTTCCTGTACTATGAAGAATTAAAGCAGTTTATAGCCACGTATTGGAGAAAAGACCATCCGGTAATTAAATCAGATGCTTTGTTTCGCTGGCAGTATTATGGATACGGTAAACTGCGTGGCTATGATAATTTCCAGTTATTATTTGACGGGGAAAAACTTATCGGATTTCGGGCAGTAATTCCTTTGGAGATTCAAATAACGCGTAATAGCCAAGTTAAGATAGAGACATGTATGGCGAGTGCAATGTGGATGGTGTCCCCTGATTACAGAGGTATGGGTTTGGGCTATAAGATTCACCACAATACTGAAATGGCATCAGATGCATCGTTGGCAATAGGGGCTAATCCCAAAACGTCAGTACCTTTATATCTGAGAGGCGGTTACCATGAGATAAAAAGGTTTAACCGTTACATTATGCCTTTAAGTTCTGACTACTTGTCTCTTTTAAAGAAATCAGTTCAAATAAAAGACATCGAGGGTTGGATGCCCAATTATCAAGAACAACCTTCCATCCATGAAAATTCTGATGTGGTAGAATTGGCTGAGATTTGGCGGAATTCCACTTTCAATGTTGATATAGTTGCTCTACACAGATCAGAAGAATATTGGAAATGGCGTTACCTTGACAGCCCGATATTTAAGTATCATATTTTTGGCGGAAAAGAACTGGGCGGAATTGTTGTTGTTAGAATTGAACCCGTAATGGGGGCAGCAAAAGAGGGTATCAAAGCGTTAAGGATAGTTGAGGCAATACCCTACAAAACGGATATTTGGCATTATAAGCGAGATGAATTATTCGAAGATTTGCTGAAGTCGGTTGTTGGCTGGGGGCAGCGTGAAGGATGTGCCGTGGCGGATTTTCATTGTACAACCAACAAAATATATCCATCTTTCAGAAATGTTGGCTTCATTGAGCAGTCTCTTAATTTCGAGCCTGGCATAATGTCGTTAACGGACTTCTTCCAGCCGGTTGATTATAATGTTCATTATTATAACGGGTATTTGCGCCTAAGTGATAAAGAAGCAAATGAAACTTTCAATTATGAGAATTCATATTTTGTAAGAACAGATACAGACCAGGATAGAGTTAATATTATTTGAGAATGGATAATAATAAGAATCGGCTTACGGTAGTAATGTACCATTATGTACGGGATTTGAAAAACTCCCGATATCCGGCCATAAAAGGATGTGATGTTCGTGATTTTCGTGAGCAGGTTCTGTATATCAAGAAACACTATACACCTGTTACGGTAGAAGAAGTAATAGATTCATACAATAGTGGTAGCAAATTGCCAGATCATGCAGTATTGTTGACGTTTGATGATGCTTATGTAGATCATTTTACATACGTTTTCCCAATTCTTGAACACGAGCATATTCAGGGTGTTTTCTTCCCTCCCGTAAAGGCTGTGACCGAGCATACCGTCCTAGATGTGAACAAGATTCATTTCCTTCTTGCTTCAACTCCTTCCAACAAGATGTCGCAGTTGCTGGGCGAATTGCGGGGAATGGTTGAGATGAACAAAGATGAGTACAACCTTGACTCATATGAAAGTTATTTCGAACGACTTGCAGTGGCTAACAGATTTGATACGAAAGAAGTGGTGTTTGTTAAGCGACTCCTTCAAGTAGCGTTGCCTGAAGAACTGCGCAAAAAACTGGCAACTGAACTCTTCGAAAGGTCAGTTGGTATGGACGAGAGTATGTTCAGCCGCGAACTATACATGAGCATCGATCAGATAAAATGTATGGTGGATTGCGGAATGCATATTGGCAGTCATGGCTATGACCATTATTGGCTTGGTTCATTGCCTAAAGAGAAGCAGGAATTCGAGATTGCAAAAAGTATAGAGTTTATCGGAATGGTTGGCGGTGATATTAATAACTGGACTATAGGCTATCCATATGGCAACTACAATGAGGAT